>DATBBS010000316.1:0-7103 GCA_036270895.1 Xanthobacteraceae bacterium | reverse complement strand
ATGTCTGCCGTCCGACTAACTCCGGACTCAATTTACTCGCAGCGAGCATTTCCGGTTGGCCCGAACCTCAGCTGCCGGTGTGGTCGCGCTCGCAATCTTGCTGCGTTCAATATGGCAATCGGCAGCAAGCTTCGGTTCATCGCTTGATTATTTTGTTTGCAAAGCGCGTCCAACCTACGGAAGAAAAAAGAGGACAGCATGATCCGATTTCTGATCGGAATCCTGGCATTGGGATCGAGCTGCGTTTCGTCCTTGGCGGCCGAGGCGGACGATGCTGGTCCTCCGCCGATGCGGTTTGAGTGGCACACGGAAGGACCAGCGGAACGCTGCGGCACAGCCTGTCGCGCCTGGATTTCGGCGGTCGGATACATTACCGAGGACACCGCGCGCGACTTCGACGTTTTTGCCAAGGACAATAATGTTCGAGGCGCGGCTCTCGTGCTCGATTCACCGGGCGGAGTGGTGCTCGCCGCCTTGGAGCTCGGGCGTGCGATCCGCCGTTTCGACATGACGACGACGGTCGGCAAGACCATCGTGCTTCCGTCAAATGACGACGTGGCACGGGCGAGGATTTCTGCCGACGCCACCTGCGAATCCATGTGCGCCTTCGTGCTGCTGGGCGGAACGCGCCGTTATGTGCCGCCGGAAGCGCATGTTCTCGTCCACATGATCTGGCTCGGAGACAGGGCCAAGCATGCGCAGGAGGCCAGCTATACCGCAGGCGAGCTCGGCCTCGTCCAGCGCGATATCGGCAGCATCGCCCGTTACACGGTGGAGATGGGGGGCGGCATCGAACTGCTCGAGACCGCGCTTCGGGTCCCGCCATGGGAACCCTTGTATGTGCTTGGGGCCGACGAAATTCAGCGCCTTCACCTGACAACCTTGGACCGCTTGTCCGACGAGGACATCCGCCCGGTCGCGGCGCAACCCGCGCCGGCCCTCGCAAGCTCCAATGCGCTCGCCACCGTCGCGGCGACCCAGGGTGGGAACGACTGACCGCTGCTTAAGCAGCGTCGATTTGTTGGCGTCAGCTTTTTTGAATTCTGTTGGTACAGCTGGGTGGGCTCGAACCACCGACCTCCTGATCCACAGTCAGGCGCTCTAACCAGACTGAGCTACAGCTGCACGGCCCTTGGCGGGCGGCCGGAACCTAGGGGTAAGGGCCAAATTTGGCAAGGCCGCGGCTTGGGACGGCCAGGCGTTTCGTGGCCCGGCGTTAACGCGCCACATCGCGAGTCCTCGCCAAAGACGTGGATGGCCCGGTCAAGCCGGGCCATGACGGCGAGTCCCCTCCCGAAAGACCGGCTCCCCTCCCCACACATGGAAATGGCCGGGACGAGCCCGGCCATGACCATCGGTGTGGATCGATACTCGGCAACAGTGCGGCTCATGCGCCGCGCCCTGCCTGGCCCGGTCAGCTGACCTTCTTGACGGCCTTGGTCATGCCGTCCTTGATCGGCTCGGCGGCCTCGGTCGCGCACTTCTGGGCGAGCGCCGCGAGCTCCTTGGTCTGCGCCGCGACGGTCTCGAACTGCCTGCGCGCATGCGCGGTCGAGAGCTCGACGACCTCCGAGAGCGACTTGGCGGCGAACAGCTCGCTGGCGAAATCGAACGCCGCGTTGGTATTGGTGCGCGCCAACTCGAGCACCTTGAGGCTGTAGTTCGACGCGCCCTTGGTGGCGGTGGCGTAAGTCTCCTCGAGCACGCCGGTCGCTTCCTCGGCGGCCGATTTCATCTTCTCGTAGTGGTCCTTCGCGTTCGACAGGCTTTTCTCGGCGATGTCGCGGAAAGCCGCCGGCGTCTCGATGCCGGTGAATACGGAGCCCGGGAAGGGCGGCGTTTGCAGCTTGGGTTTCGATCGGGCGTTGGTATGCGCTTCTGCCATTGGGAGTCATCCTCTGGCGCGGAACTCTTGACGCTACGCTTGGTCCGGCGCCGGTTTACGGTGTTAAGTTTTATCGGCACGGGCGGTTGAAAATGCTCGTGCCGTCCGCCTCGTCATTCCACACGACCCCTATATAACCACTATTTGGTGCAACGCAATAGAAAATATTGCGTCGCACAAAAAAGGCATGTTTTGTCGCGCGGGCCGAAGGTCCACGTGGCTCGAAGGGTCCTCTCGCGGGCGGGACACAGATACGGGCCAACGCGTCCAAGAGATTCCATTTTTGGCGAACGACCCATGGGGGTAACGCCGAGCACCCCCGGTCGGGTTCCGAACATGGCCCGCAATGGTTGCGCGGCGCGGCCGCCGGATTAAGGATAGCGGTGGTTCGCGGGCCCGCCGCGGGCGGTTGGCGTGGACGGCGCGGCAGAGCGGCCCTATTAAGAAATCGTTGATCTTGAAGCGTCGTGTGCCCGTCTCGGCACCGGAGTTGCGCTGCTTCGCATGACTGCGATCCATCCCGGCTTTTGGAGCGATCCACGCCTCGCCGCTCATGCGACGAGCACGGCGCCCGCTTGGCTGTGGAGCGCCGACGCGACCCGCGTGCTGTGGGCCAATGCGGTTGGCGCCGCGATCTTCGACGCAACGCCCGCGGCGCTGCGCGCGCGTCCCTTCGAGCCGCAGGACCCGGCGGCCGCGCAGGTCCTGCGCCTGGCCGCTTCGCTGCGGCCGGGCGGGGCCGCCCGGCTGGAGCGGCTGCGCGGCTTCGGCACCGGATTTCGCCTGCTCATGTGCGCCTGCTCGCGCATCGCCGTCGACGGCCAGCCGCCCGGCATCCTGGTGGTGGCGGTCGAGCCGGCGGGACCCGCGCTCCCGCTCGCCGAGCGCGTGCGACGCGTGTACGAGGGCGCGGACCTGGCGGTCGCGGCCTTCAGTCCCGACGGGACGCTGATTCACGCAACGCCGGAGGGCCACGCCAAGCTCGGCGGCGCCGCCACGCTCGCCGCGCTCGGCGCCGAGCGCATGGCGCAAGACGCGCTCGCGACCGGCCGCGCGACCGGCGACCTCGACCTCGGCCCCCTGACGATCGAGCGGCTCGGCGCCGACGCGACGAGCGTGCTGGCGGCGACATTCGGCGTGGCGCAGCCAGCGCCTGCCGACGAGCCCGTCCCGATTCCCCCATCTGCATCCGCCGATGCGCCCGCTCCCGATCAGGCGCCGCCGCCGGCCCCCGAGGTGGCGCCGCTGCGGATCGACGTGCCGGTCGCGGAACGGCGCCATCCGCTGCGCTTCGTCTGGCAGATGGACCAGAACGGACGCTTCACGCTCGGCTCCGACGAGTTCACCGAGGTGATCGGCCCGCGGATCGCGACCACGATGGGACGGCCGTGGGCCGACATCACCCGCGAGCTCGCGCTCGACCCGGAAGACCAGGTCGCCCGCGCGGTGGCGACGCGCGACACCTGGAGCGGCATCACGGTGTCCTGGCCGGTCGACGGCAGCGCGGACCGGCTCAAGGTCGAGCTGTCGGGCCTGCCGATCTACGACCGCAACCGCAACTTCCTGGGCTATCGCGGCTTCGGCGTCTGCCGCGACGTCGACCGCATCGCGGCGCTCGCCGTCATGCGGCGCTCGGCCGCGCAACGGCCCGCGCAGCCGGCCGCCACCGATGGCGCCCCCGCGGCACCGCCGGCCGAGGCGGCGCCGGCTTCCCCCGGACCCACCACCGAGGAGCGCCCGACCCTCACATTGGTGCCGTCCTCGCCCAACGTGGTGCCGTTCCGCAGCAACGCGCCGGACCCGAAAGCGCCGGCCCTGAGCTCGGTCGAGCGCAGCGCCTTTCACGAGCTTGCCCGCCAGCTCACCGCACGCCTCAAAGGCGAGGACGACGACGACGATGAGGCGGCAAGCGAACCCGCCGCGCAGGCGAGCCACGAGAGCCAGGTGGCCCATCCGGCCAACAACGAGAATGCGCCGCCGGCCGAGATCGCCCAGCCGGCGCCGACCGGCGACGACCGCCCCACCGCCGAGGCGGCGGAGCTGCGGCTGGCGCAAGCGCAGATGCGCGAGCTCAAGGCCATCCTCGACACGGCGACCGACGGCGTCGTGGTGATCGAGCCCGACGGCCGCATCGTGTCCTGCAGCCGCGGCGCCGAGGCGCTGTTCGGGTTCGACGCCGCCGCCCTGACGGTGCGCGGCTTCGCCGAGCTGTTCGCGCCCGAGAGCCGCGGCGTCGTGCTCGACTATCTGGCGAGCCTCGGGCGCGGAGAACGCCCGCGCGAGGGCGGCCGCGAGGTCACGGGCCGGGCGCGCCAGGGCGGCACGATCCCACTGTTCATGACCCTGGGCCGCATCGACGACTCGCCGCGCGTCTGCGCGGTCTTCCGCGACATCGCGCCCTGGAAGAAGGCGGAACGCGACCTCATGGCGGCCAGGCACGACGCCGAGAAGGCATCCGCCGCCAAGTCCGATTTCCTCGCCAAGATCAGTCACGAGATCCGCACGCCGCTCAACTCGATCATCGGCTTCTCCGAGGTGATGATCGAGGAGCGCTTCGGCCCGATCGGCAACGAGCGCTATCGCGAATATCTCGGCGACATCCGCAGCTCAGGCGGCCACGTGGTGGCGCTGCTCAACGACCTGCTCGATTTGTCCAAGCTCGCGACCGGCAAGCTCGAGCTCGCCTTCGCGAGCCTCAACCTCAACGAGGTGGTGCAGGGCTGCGTCGCTCTTGTCCAGCCGCAGGCCAACCGCGAGCGCATCATCATCCGCACGTCGCTCTCGCCCAGCCTGCGGCCGATCGTGGCCGACGCGCGCTCGGTGCGCCAGATCGTGCTCAACCTGCTGTCCAACTCCATCAACTTCACCGGCGCCGGCGGCCAGGTCATCGTCTCGACCGCGCAGACCGCGGCCGGCGAGGTGGTGCTGCGTGTGCGCGATACCGGCATCGGCATGGACGACAACGAGCTCGCGGTCGCGCTCGAGCCGTTCCGCCAGCTCGCGACCTCGGCGCGCTGGGGCTCTGGTGGGACCGGGCTCGGCTTGCCGCTCACCAAGGCGCTGACGGAAGCGAACCGCGCGAGCTTCGGGATCAGCAGCAAGCTCAACGACGGCACCCTGATCGAGATCGCCTTCCCGCCCCCCCGCGCCCCGGCCGCCTGAGCCGTGGGCGCCGATCGGCGCCATGCCCCGGTTCCATGCAGCCGCAACACATTTAATTGTGAGCGGGCCGCCGCCGACGGGTTACCCCGGGCCTGCCAAATGGGTTAGGCTGCGAGGGATCGACAAGCCGAGGCCAGAATGAGGCGAGCAATCCGGTTCCTGTGCGTGGCGATGGCGCTCGCCACGACGCTCGCCGCGCCGGCCGTGGCCGCCGAGGCGGTCGACCTGTTGCTGGTCCTCGCCGCCGACGTCTCGCGCAGCGTCGACCAGCAGAAATTCCAGTTGCAGCGCGACGGCTACGCGGCGGCCATTACCAGCCCGCGCGTGCTCGACGCCATCCGTTCCGGTCCGCATCACCGCATCGGGGTGTGTTTCGTCGAGTGGTCGGGCGCCGGCGCCCAGAAGGTCCTGATCGACTGGGCCGTCATCCAGGACGCCGCCAGCGCGCAGCTGTTCGCGGCCCAGATCGCCGAGGCGCCGCGCTCCTTCGCGGACCGCACCTCGATCAGCGGCGCCATCGAATTCTCCATGGCGCAGCTCGAGAAGACGCCGTTCGAGGCGCCGCGGCGCACCATCGACGTGTCGGGCGACGGCACCAACAATGCCGGCCGCGACGTCAAGCTGGCGCGCGACGAGGCGCTCGCCAAGGGCGTCACCATCAACGGGCTGGTCATCCTGAGCGAACGCCCGCTGTCGTGGAACGCCGAGCACACCAACCCGCCGGGCGGCCTCGACAAATACTACCAGGACAACGTGATCGGCGGCCCGGGCGCCTTCGTGATGGTGGCTGAGGATTTCAATTCCTTCGGCCAGGCCATCATCAACAAGATGATCGCCGAGATCGCGGCGGCCCCGCAGCGCCGCCCGACCATGCTGGCCGCGCTCCTGGGCGACCGCCTGTCGGGCCCGGTGTCGTTCCGCATCATCGGAGCGCGGTAGCGCGCACCGAAGACCGTTCACATCGTCATGGCCGGGCTTGTCCCGGCCATCCACGTCTGCGGACGCACGCCTTAAGACGTGGATGCCCGGCACAAGGCCGGGCATGACGAGTCAGGGACGCCAATACCCTTGATCGCGGTTCCGCCGCTGGCTAGAGACTTGGGCCGAAGCCGGCTGCGAGTGGAGTCCTCATGAAGAAAGTCTATTCCGACGCGACGAGCGCGCTGGCCGGGCTGTTGAAGGACGGCATGCTGGTCATGGCCGGCGGCTTCGGGCTGTGCGGCATCCCGGAGACGCTGATCCAGGCGATCCGCGAGTCCGGCGTCAAGAACCTGACCATCGTCTCCAACAACGCGGGGATCGACGGCGCCGGCCTCGGGTTGCTGCTGGAGACCCGCCAGGTCAAGAAGATGATCTCGTCCTATGTGGGGGAGAACAAGACCTTCGCGCAGCAGTATCTCGCCGGCGAGCTGGAGATCGAGTTCAACCCGCAGGGCACGCTGGCCGAGCGCATCCGCGCCGGCGGCGCCGGCATCCCGGCCTTCTTCACCCGCACCGGCGCCGGCACCGACATCGCCAAAGGCAAGGAGGAGCGCGAGTTCGACGGCGAGCGCTACATCATGGAGCGCGGCATCGTCGCCGACCTGTCGATCGTGCATGCCTGGCAGGGCGACCAGGAGGGCAACCTCGTCTACCGCAAGACTGCGCGCAACTTCAATCCGATGATGGCGACCGCCGGCAAGGTCACCGTCGCCGAGGTCGAGCACCTGTTCGAGCCCGGACAGCTCAACCCCGACCACATCGTGACGCCGGGGGTCTTCGTGCAACGCCTCATCCACGTGCCCAACGCCAAGAAGCACATCGAGCAACGCACCGTGCGCAAGCGCGTGGCGGCGGCCGCAACCGGAGACAAAGTCTAGCGCATGATCCCGAAAAGTGGATCCCGGTTTTAGGACGAGAGCATGCGCAAAACAAATATGAACTCGGACTCACATTAAAAAGGAGGGCTCGCATGCCCTGGACCCGCGACCAGATGGCGGCGCGCGCCGCCAAGGAGCTGCACGACGGCTTCTATGTCAATCTCGGCATCGGCATCCCGACCCTGGTGTCGAACTAC
>DATBBS010000315.1:0-6291 GCA_036270895.1 Xanthobacteraceae bacterium | reverse complement strand
TTTCGCCGCGATCGAGAAGAAGATGCGCGAGATCATCGCGCGCGACAAGCCGTTCACCAAGGAAGTGTGGTCGCGCGACGAGACCAAGAAGGTCTTCGGCGACAAGGGCGAGCTGTTCAAGGTCGAGCTGGTCGATGCGATCCCGGCCGACCAGCAGATCAAGATCTACAAGCAGGGCGACTGGTTCGACCTGTGCCGCGGCCCGCACATGACCTCGACCGGCAAGGTCGGCAACGCTTTCAAGCTCATGAAGGTGGCGGGCGCCTATTGGCGCGGCGACGCCCGCAACCCCATGCTCACCCGCATCTACGGCACCGCCTTCGCAAAGCAGGAGGAGCTCGACGCCTATCTCAAGCAGCTCGAGGAAGCCGAGAAGCGCGATCACCGGCGGGTCGGGCGCGAGATGGACCTGTTTCATTTCCAGGAGGAGGCGCCGGGCTCGGTGTTCTGGCACCCCAAGGGCTGGAGCCTTTTTCAGACGCTGGAAAGCTATATCCGCCGCCGCCAGCAGGAATTCGGCTTCGTCGAGGTGAACTCGCCGCAGCTCATGGACAGGGAGCTGTGGGTCACCACCGGCCACATCCCGACCTACAACGACATGATGTTCCTGACCGCCAAGCGCGAGGAGGACGAGCGCGTCTACGCCATCAAGCCGATGAACTGTCCCGGCCATGTGCAGATCTTCAAGAACGGCCTCAAGTCCTACCGCGACCTGCCGCTGAAGCTGGCCGAGTTCGGCAAAGTGCACCGTTTCGAGCCCTCGGGGGCGCTGCACGGGCTCTTGCGCGTGCGCGCCTTCACGCAGGATGACGCGCATATCTTCATCACCGAAAGCCAGATCGCGGAGGAAGCGCTGCGAGTCAACAATCAGATCCTGTCGATCTATAGCGACTTCGGCTTCGACGACGTGCGCATCAAATTCTCCGACCGGCCCGACAAGCGCATCGGCGACGATGCGGTCTGGGACAAGGCGGAAGGCGCGCTGAGGGCAGCCCTGGACGCGTCGGGCCGGCCGTGGACGCTCAACAAGGGCGAAGGGGCCTTTTATGGGCCCAAGCTCGAATATGTGCTGCGCGATGTGATCGGCCGCGACTGGCAATGCGGCACCGTGCAGGTCGATCTCAACATGCCGGGCCGGCTCGGGGCCTTCTACATCGACGAACATTCCAACAAGGTCACGCCGGTGATGCTGCACCGCGCCATGTTCGGATCGCTGGAGCGCTTCACCGGCATCCTGATCGAGCATTATGCCGGCCATCTGCCGCTTTGGCTCTCGCCGGTGCAGGCGGTCGTCGCCACCATCACGTCGGACGCCGACGACTACGCCCGCGAGGTCGTCGCCCAGGCGCGCCGTCAGGGCCTGCGGGTGGAGGCCGACCTGCGCAACGAGAAGATCAACTACAAGGTCCGAGAGCACTCGCTGGCCAAGGTCCCGGTCCTGCTGGTGGTCGGCAAGAACGAGGCAGCCGGGCGCAGCGTGTCGATCCGCCGGCTCGGCCGCGAAGGTCAGCAGGTGACCGAGCTCGATGCGGCGCTCGCGGCGCTTGCCGACGAGGCGATCGCGCCGGACGTGCGGCGTCAGAAGGCGGCGGCGACGCAATAGTCGATCAGGGATGTCGGCCTGGAGCGGGCATTCGGGTGCGGCTCAGCGCGTCAGCACCTCGATCTCGCCGTCAACGCCCGTGATCACCTTGAACTCCCGTTCGTAGGTCTTGCCGGTGTTGCGCGCGATCGCCCGGTAGTCGCCTTCCGCCAGGATGACCTTGGGGAATGCGCCGATCGATTCCTTGATCACGTCGCCGCCGGGCGTGAGCACCGACCAGTTGGTGTTGGCGAGCGCCTCGCCGCCGCGTTCGCTCACCAGCTTGAGCGTGATGACGGCCGCACGGTGGGTCACCGTCACGTCGCTGAGCTTGCCGGCCTGCACCCGGATATCGGAACGCACGACCGAGTTGCTGTCGCCGTAGTTCGAGACGATGTGATAGGTCCCCTCCGGCAGCACCACGACGTCGCCGGTGGCGATGGCGGGCGCGAGGGCCCGTTTCTCGCCCGGCTCGAATTGGCTGCCGCGAAAGACTTCGAACGAGATCTGACCGGGTGGAATGCGCACGTCGCCGACCCTGCCCTCCATGCGCAACCCGCCGGCCGGAAGCTCGAAGACCTCGCGCGTCACGTCCGACTTGAGATGCACCGTCCGGGCCGCGCTCGCCAGCCCGAAGGTGACGTGAACCACATAGTCGCCGGGCGCCAGCACGAAGGTCGGCGTTGCCGACTTCTCCTCCTTGAGCGGCCGGAATGCGCCGCCCTGATCCGGCCTGACCGGGTAGATCCGCCATACCAGGTTGGAATTGATCGGCTGCGGGAAGTCGCGGCCGTAGCGTGCGCTCACCACCAGCCCGACCTGGCCGGCCGGTATGGCGGCCGATGGCGCGGCGAGCGGGGGACCGCCCTGCCCGATCGCAGGCGCGGGCCCTTGCGGAACCAGAGCTTGGGGGACCAGGGCTTGGCCGGGCGCAATCGCGCCGGCGCCGCCCGAGGGCGCGAATTGCTGGACTCCCGGCATGATCGAGCGCGATTGCTGCGCCGATGCCGGACCCGACATCAACGCCGCCAGCATCGCCGCGGCCGCCGCCAGATCGCGCAGCCGCGCGCCATTCCCCTCGACCCGCTCCATGTTGGGGCTTTTCAACCGGAATCAGGGCAATTTCAAGCCGCCCCTTTCTCGGCGCGTCCCCGCATGGTAGGCGCTCGGGCCGTCCCCGGAGCGAGACATGCAGGATGCGCTGAATCTCTTGAAGACCCGGCGATCGGTCAAGCCGGTCGAGCTTGCCGGCCCCGGCCTCTCGGCCGCCGAGGTGGACACGCTGCTGACGGTCGCGGCGCGGGTGCCCGATCATGGCAAGCTCGTGCCCTGGCGTTTCATCGTTTTCGAGGGTGAGGCGCGTCTCAAGGCCGGCGAGGCGATCGCGCAGGTATTCCGCACCAAATATCCCGATGCCAAGCCGGAGCAGGTCGACTACGAGCGCAGGCGCCTGGCGCGCGCGCCGCTGGTGGTCGCGGTCGTGAGCCGCGCCGCCCCGCACGTGAAAATCCCGGAATGGGAGCAGGTGCTGTCGGCGGGCGCCGCCGCCATGAGTCTGGTGTTCGCCGCCCACGCGCTCGGGTTTGCGGCCAATTGGATCACCGAGTGGTACGCCTATGATCGTGCGGCGCTCGACGCGCTGGGGCTGGCGCCGCACGAGAAGATCGTGGGATTCATCCATATCGGCAGGCCGGCGGCCCCGGCCCAGGACCGGCCGCGTCCGCCGCTGTCCGACATCGTGACGCGCTACGGCATGTGAGAAGCGATCATGTTCTACGAGACCGCCAGGAACGACCACGGCCTGCCCTACAATCCTTTCAAGGCGATCGTGGCGCCCCGACCGATCGGCTGGATCAGCTCGATGAGCCAGAAGGGCGAGATCAACCTTGCGCCCTACTCCTTCTTCAACGGTCTGACCGACCACCCGCCCACCGTGATGTTCGCCAGCGAGGGGCGCAAGGATTCGGTCGTTTTCGCCGAGGAAACCCGGGAGTTCGTCTGCAATCTGGCGACCTACGATCTGCGCGACCAGATGAACGGCACGTCGGCACCCTTCGCGCGCGGGGTGAACGAGATGGAGAAGACCGGCCTTGCAGCCGCGCCCTCGCGCCTGGTCCGGGTGCCGCGGGTGAAAGACTCGCCTTGCGCGCTCGAATGCAAATGGCTGCAGACCGTGCGGCTGTCGGACCTCGACGGCAACGTGACCGAGCGTTACGTGGTGTTCGGACAGGTGGTCGGCGTCTATATCGACGACACCTTCATCAAGGACGGCAAGCTCGACACCGCCGCGATGCGGCCGATCGCGCGCGCCGGCTATCATGATTATTTCGTCGGCACGCCGGAAACTAAATTTTCGCTCACGCGGCCCAAGGGCGGCGGATAGCGCAATGCTTGCGGCGGAATTTCTTATCTGGGCAGCCACAGCTCCGTCACGGACGCCCGGTAACCGATTTACCAAAGTCGCATCTACTGCTTGTGGGAGATCGGTCGCGGGCCGATCTTGTCCGCCAGGCAGGTACTTGCGATGCTGGAAATCCTGAGACGCCACGTGAGCAACGGTGACGACCGCTCCACCGACGTTGGCGACATCGAGCGCGGCAAGCCCCCGTCGATCGGGCTCGCGCTCTCGGGCGGCGCCGCCCGCGGCTTCGCCCATATCGGCATTATCCGCACGCTGGTCCAGAACGGCATCAAGCCCGACGTGATCACCGGCACCTCGATCGGCGCCATCACGGCCGCCTTCTACGCGGCCGGCCATCTCGACGAATTCGAAGTCTGGGCGCGGCGCCTCACCCGCCGCCGCGTCTTCGGTTATCTCGACTTCAGCCTGGCCGGCTCCGGCCTGATCGGCGGCGAGCGGCTTTTTGCCCAGCTCGATGCGATTCTCGGCGATATCACTTTCCAGGAACTGCCGATCCGGGTCGCCGCGGTCGCGACCGAGATCCGCACCAACCATGAAATCTGGCTGACGCGCGGCCGGGTGGGCGACGCCGTGCGCGCCTCATGCGCGCTGCCGGGAATTTTTCCGCCCTTGCGGATCGGCGGACGCTGGCTGATGGACGGCGCGCTGGTCAATCCATTGCCGATCTCCGCGGCCCGCGCCTTCGGGGCGCGCCTGGTGATCGGCGTCAATCTCAATGCTGACAATTTCGGCCGCGGCACCGTGATCCAGGATCACGGCTCCGACGCCGACGACGAGCTGCGCCGCCAAGCCCTCAGGGCGCGCGGCGGCCTGCGCGGGCGGGCCGAGCGTCTCATCAAACGGAAGGTCTTCGGCACGCCCGACCGTCCCGGTCTGTCGACCGTGATGGTCGACGCCTTCCAGGTCCTGCAGGATCGCATCACGCGGGCGCGGCTCGCGGGCGATCCGCCGGACGTGCTGATCGGCCCGCGGCTCTCGCGCATCAATCTGTTCGATTTCCACCGCGCCGAGGAGATCATCGCGCTCGGCGCCGAGGCGGCGGAAAAGTCGCTGCCCTCGATCGCCGAGGCGATCGAAACCCTGACATAGCCGCAATAGATCAGAACGCCGTCAGGCCGTCCGGATGTAATCCTTCAGCGCCGCGGATTCCTGCTCCATCTCCTGCACGCGCGACTTGACCACGTCGCCGATCGAGATGATGCCGGCGAGCCGGCCCTGCTCGACGACCGGAACATGGCGGAACTTGCCGGCCGTCATCTGCTCCATCAGCTCGCTCACGGTCTGGTTCAAGCTGCAGGTGTCGACCTTTCGGGTCATTACCTCGGCGACCGGCGCAGCGAGCGCGTCGGGGCCCTTGTCGGCAAGTGCGCGCACGATGTCGCGCTCGGACAGGATGCCGACGATTCGCCGGTCGGCCCCGGTCACGACCACGGCGCCGATGCGGCGGGCCGCCAGGAGCTTCACCGCATCGGCGATCGAAGTATGCGGATCCGCCGTGACGACATCGACTCCCTTGTGGGACAGGATTTCTTTTACGGTCATGGGTCGCCTCCCTTGCCATCGCGGACGGAAGATCCGTCGCAATGGTCGCTGCCAAACAGCAATCGTTAGGTCGGCGTCTTTGTTCCCGGCCGGGCTTGTCGACGATCGATCGGCATGACGTCGCATGAGGTGCGCAACGTGGTCATGTGCGATCGACGTCGCCGGTCGGCTCCGCGGTTGGCGGACGCCGACTTCTGCCCAAGTATGCGACCAAATCGGCGCGACGGAAAGAGGGCGAGTCGCCGCATTGTGAATGTTGCATTGCCGTATTGCTTAGCAACATAGCGACGCTTACGGAGGGTTTTGAGTAAAGGCGGGGGCGGATGCGACCCGGGCGGCCGGTTACGGGCCAAAACGCGCCCTGAGCCAATCAATGCACCGTCGGCTCCGAGCCGGGTCCCGGGCTACCATCGACGTCGACATGCGCGACGATCGGATCAAACAACGCGAACAGGATGAGGCCGGCCAGGAAGCCGCCGATATGGGCTTCCCACGCGACCGCCTGATCCAAGCCCGGAATCGCGAGTGAGCCCAAACCGAACAGAACGTTGACGCCGAACCAGGCCGTCAGAAACGCGATGATGCGCACGTCGCGCAACGCGGCCGTCAACGGCGCGGCCGGCACCCGGTAGGCCGCATCGGCGCCGGTGCGGAACATGCTGAGCGGCCCGCCGCGCTGGAACGCGAAACGGATCGCCGCCGCCATGAAGCCGGAGATCGCCGCCGACGCGCCGATCATCGGCAC
>DATBBS010000314.1:0-1863 GCA_036270895.1 Xanthobacteraceae bacterium | reverse complement strand
GTGAAACGCTCGCGCTTGTCGCCGATGCGCAGCACCGCGAGGTCCGAGCGGGCGTCCTTGAGCACGATCTCGGCCTCGAACTCGCGCTTGTCGGCGAGCGAAACCTTGACCTGGTCGGCGCCTTCGATGACGTGGTTGTTGGTGACGACGAAGCCGGACGGGTCGATCACCACGCCGGAGCCGAGCGAGCGCTGGATCTGCTCGCGCGGCGCGCCCGGATTGCCGAAGAAGCGGCGGAAGATCGGATCGTCGAGCAACGAGTTGCGGTTCTCGACCACCTTGGCGGCGTAGACGTTGACCACCGCCGGCGCCACCCGCTTGACGATCGGCGCATAGGACAGCGTGAGCTGGCCGGGCGAGGACGGCACCACCCGGCCGTCCTGGGCGGCGGCCGGCAGGGATGCCATGACGAGCGAAAACACGAGTGGCACGAGCCGGCGCAACGTCATGCGATATCTCCGAAAATCAGCCGCGCGAGATATAGCGGCCCGCGCACGGCTTTTGAAGGGCAAACCCCTTGTCCTCCCCGGGCCGCGGCATGCCACCCTCATCATGTGGGCGCCGGGCGCCGCACCGCGGCCGGCGCCCTATTCCAGCGGCGGGACGGTGCGCAGATAGCCCACGACGGCGTCGAGATCCGCCGGCGTCATCTTGGCGTAGAACGCATATCCCATCGGCGGCTTGAGCTTGCTGCCGTCATGCGAGACGCCCTGGGTGATGGCGCGCTTGATCTCGTCGTCGGTCCAGGCGCCGAGGCCCTTGGTCTTGCTCGACGTGATGTTGCGCGAGACGGAGACGCCCCAGGGCCCCTTGAACTCGAATCCGCCGGCGCCGGTGCGGGAAAAATCCCGACCCTTCGGGCCGGCCGGCGTATGGCACTCCATGCAATGCGAGATGGTGACGAGATAGAAGCCGCGCTTGAGCTTGTCGCCGAGGTCGGCCTCGGTCATCTGCTTCTGGGCATTCGGCACCACGGGCGGCTGCAGCGCGATCTTGTAGACCGGCGGCGGCACCTGGTTCTTCACCGGCGGGATCGTCCGCAGATAGGCGACGATCGAGTCGAGATCGCGCGGCGTGATGATCTTGTAGAAGGCCGTCGGCATCACGATCGCGACCGGCACGCCGTTCGGCCGCATCCCGGTGGTGAGCAGCTTCTTGATGTCGGCGTCACTCCAGGCGCCGATCCCGGTCTCCCGGTCGGACGTGATGTTCGAGGCGGTCACGTCGAAGGGCGGCTCATCGAACCGCATTCCGCCCGAGAGCGCCTTGTCGAACATCTGGCCGTTCGGACCGCGCGGTGTGTGGCAATTGTGGCAAGTCATCAGCGTGTCGACGAGATATTTACCGCGCTCGGCGCTCGCCCCGGACTGCGCCTGCGCGGCCGCCACGCCCGATGCCAGTGCGAGAATTCCGATCGCAACCTGCCGGATCATGTCTGTTTCCTGCTGTCTATGCGTGCTGAGGGCGACGGCGGACGCCGAGCCCGGCGCGGACACTAGAGCAAGATTCCTTCCGATTGAAGGGATGTGCCTCTACATCCCGCTGTTTTCCATATGTTCTTGGAGACGCGCCCATCCCGCCGTCACGGGGTCACTGCCCGCGCGGCGCAACGCGAGGAGGCAATAAAAAAGGGGCCATACGGCCCCTCTTTTCGGTTCGGTGCGTGGCCGCGTTTCACATCGCGGCGGTGGCGTCGGCGTCCGGCCTCGTCTCCTGCACCGGGCCGGAATCCAGGCCCTTGGCATCGACGTCGCGCTCGACGAACTCGATCACCGCGACCGGCGCATTGTCGCCGTAGCGAAAGCCCGCCTTCATGACGCGGGTATAGCCGCCGTTGCGGTCCTTGTAGCGCGGGCCCAGCAC
>DATBBS010000313.1:0-5380 GCA_036270895.1 Xanthobacteraceae bacterium | reverse complement strand
GTTCTGCTGCTGGTGATGGGGCTCATCTACAATGTCGAGCCCATCCGCAGCAAGGACAAGGCCTATATCGACGTCCTGAGCGAGTCGATCAACAACCCGTTGCGGCTTCTCCTCGGCTGGAGCGCCATCATCGACGAGGCGCTCCCGCCGATCAGCGTGCTGGTGTCCTACTGGATGGGCGGCGCCTATCTGATGGCGATCAAGCGATATGCCGAGTTCCGGCTGATCGATGATCACGCGCAGGCGGCGCGCTACCGGCGATCCTTCGCCAATTACGACGAGAAGAAGCTGCTGATCTCCGCGGTCTTCTACGCGATAAATTCCGCGTTCTTCCTCGGGATTTTTCTGGTCAAATACCGCTTCGAGTTCCTCCTCAGCTTTCCCTTCTTCGCGCTCCTGTTCTCGTGGTATCTCGGCATCTCGATGGACGCGCGCGCGCTCGCGATCAGCCCGGAACGGCTGCACCAGGAACGCAAATTCGCGGTTTACGTCTGCATCCTGGTGGCGATGCTGACCGCGCTGCTGTTCATCGACATCCCGTTCCTGAAATACTTCGTCGATTACAACCAGATCATCCGCCACAAATAACGAGAGCCGTGGGACCGCCATGTCGAAATATTTCATCCTGATCCTGGCGACGGTCGTCCTCAATGCCACATCGCAGATCCTGATGAAGACCGGCATGACCCAGGTCGGCAAGTTCGAATTTTCGGGCGCGAGCTTTCGTCAGATGACCTTCGGGGCGGCGACCAACGGGTTCATCATCGTCGGCCTCGCTACCATGGTGATCAGCATGGTGACGCACCTGATGTCGCTGTCGCGCTTCGACGTCAGCTTCGCATTCCCGTTCATCAGCATCGCCTATGTGCTGGTCCTGCTCTATGGCTATTTCGCCATGGGCGAGAATGTCACCGCGTTGCGGGTCGCCGGCGTCTCCCTCGTGGTGGCGGGGACCGTGCTGATCGCCCGCAGCTGAGGCGGCGGGGCGGACGGGCATCGGTCAATTGGGGGCAGCTTGCGTCACATCCTGATCGGCGGGAATGGCTTTCTGGGCCGCGAGGTGGCGCGCCAGCTCGCGGCGGAGGGAAGCGACGTCCTGGTGGCGGACCTCGACGCGGGCCTCGCCCCCGAGCTCGCGGGCCGTTCAACGCGTATCGGCTATGTCCGCGCCGACATGACCGATCGCGCCAGCCTGGGCGCGCTGACGATCGCGCCGGACGACGTGGTCCACCATCTCGCCTCCAAGCTGATCGTTCCGAATCGCCCGCGGCTTGGCCGCGACGCCTATTTCGCGGATTGCATCGTGGCGGGCACGGATAATGTCATCGCCTGGATGCAGCACAGCGGCGCCGCGAAGATGATCTTCTGGAGCAGCGACATGGTCTACGGGCCGGCGCTGACGACGCCGCGCAGCGAAGACCATCCGCGCCAACCCTACGGTTCCTACGGCCGCGCAAAAGTCGCGGCCGAGGATCTGGTGTTCCAGGCACGGGCCAGCGGGCTCGACGCCACGATCCTGCGTCCGCGCCTGATCATCGGCCCCGGGCGCCTCGGCGTCCTGGAACGGCTGTTCAGATTGATCGCGCGCGGGCTGCCAGTGCCGCTGATCGGATCGGGCGCCAATCATTTCCAGTTCGTGTCGGCGGCCGATTGCGCGCGCGCCTCGCTGCTGGCGGTGCGGCTCGGCTGCCCGAATACGGAGCTGAACCTCGGCTCGGCGAACCCGCCGGTGGTCCACGATCTGCTGTCGAGCCTGATCCGCCGTGCCGGCTCGCGGTCGCGCCTCGTCAGGACGCCGGCCGCCGCACTCAAGGGCGTGCTGGGTTTGCTGTCGCTCCTGAAGATCTCGCCGCTGGACCCGGAGCAATATCTGATCGCCGACCAGAACGTCGTCCTCGATATCCGCCGCGCCGCGCAGGTCCTGGGCTGGACGCCGAAGGATTCGGACGAGGACATGCTGTTCGCCGCCTATGCGGGCTTTCGGACGGGCCCGGGGTAAGGCCATGCCGGCGATCGCGGTTTTCGATCTCGACGGGACGCTGTGTCGCGGCGACACCTTCCGCTCCTTCCTTCTGTTCATGCTGGGTCGCCGTCCGGCGCGCTGGTGGCGCGTGCCGCTGCTCGGCGTCGCCGCCACGCTGTATGGGCTGCGGCTGCGCGACAATTCCTGGCTGAAGGGCGTTTTCCTGCGGCACGTGATCGGCGGGCTGCGCGAGCGCGACGTGGCGGCCGACTGCGATCGCTTTCTCCGCGGGTCGGTCCGGTCGCGATTGTCGACCGAAGGCTTGAAGGAGGTTTCGTCCCGCAAGCTCGGCGGCGCCCTCGTGGTGCTGGCGACGGCGAGCCCCGACGTCTATGTCGAGCGGCTTGCCGCCATGCTAGACATCGAGCATGTGGTCTGCACCCGATTGGAGCGCGGCGATGGGCGTTTCACCGGCAGGATGATCGGCGGCAATTGCCATGGGCCGGAAAAGCACCGCCGCGTCGACGCCTTTCGGCTCGCGCACGGCGCCGAATGGGCCGACATGACCTGCTATTCCGACCATGTTTCCGATCTGGGGCTGTTGCGGCAGGCGGGACACGCCTACGCGGTCAATCCATCCCGGGCGTTCGCGGCCGCGTGCCGGCGCCAGGACATCGCGGTCGTCGCGTGGACATGATCAAGCCGTCAGGCGAGGCCCGCACGGGCGCGGCGCCCGCGGCGGCGCGCAACCGATTTTTCGATCTGCCGATCCTGCCGATCGCCATCATCCTGGGGCTGGCGTTGCGGGTCGCCGCGGCCATCATCGTGCCGGACCAGCATTTCATCGATGCGATCGGTTACCGCGCCGAAGCGTTGTCGCTGTGGGCGGCGGGCCACATCGGCGCGCCGCAGATCATGCCGCTCTATTCGGTGCTGGTCGGATTGACGGGGCCGGGCCGGGGCCAGATCGCGTTCGACGTGCTGCTGTCGACCGTGATGATATGGCAGGTCCACCGCCTCACGCTGGCGATGTTCGGCGATCGTCGCGCCGCCGCGCTCGCCGCCCTGGCGGCATCCGTCTATCCGTTCTTCATCTTTTACGCCGTCGTCGGCCTGACCGAGACGCTCTACATCACGCTGCTGCTCGGCGCCTTCGAGTGCTGGTATCGCGGATCCTTCACGGCCGCGGCCGTTCTTGCGGTGCTGTCGATCCTGACGCGACCCACGCTCGATCCGGTGATCCCGCTGCTGATCCTGTGCTTCGCCCTCGTGGTTCACCGCATGCCGTTTCGTACCGCGTTGCGCCAGCTCGCCGTCTACGCGGCGATCTATTGCGCGCTCATGGCGCCCTGGTGGCTGCACAACTATCGGGCCTACGGAACCTTCGTGCGCTTGAATCTCGGTTCCGGCGTGATGCTCTACACCGGCAACAATCCGCTGAACCGTTCCGGCGGCGCGCTCGACATCGACCGCGACCGCGCGCGTTTCGACAACATTCCCGATCCGCTCATCCGCGACCGCGCGATGTGGAACGCCGGCGCCGATTACATCAAGCAAAATCCCGGCCGCTTCGTCGAGCTCGCCCTCACCAAGCTCATGCGGTTCTGGCGGCTCTGGCCCTATGCGTCGGATTACGCCACGCCGCTCTACGTCGTCCTGTCGCTCGTCAGTTTCACGCCGGTGCTGGGGCTCGCGCTTTTCTTTCTGGCGGCCTGGGGTTGGCGCGAGCGCGCCGTGATCGCGCCGGTCGTTCTGCTCGCGGGTTACCTCACGGCTGTCCACATGGTGCTGGCGGCCTCCGCGCGATACCGGCTACCGCTCGAGCCGTTTCTGATCATCCTGGCGGCAACCGCCGTGTCCAGATTGATGTCGCGTTTCGGACGGAAGCTGCCGCAGGCCGTCACCGCCGCGCCGCCTTGACGACATTCGCGATCAGCGCGCCGAGACAGCCGAGCACGAGCACGGCGCCGGCGGCCAGCGACGCGCCCGGCATGAGGGAGAGGATGGCGGCGAGCGCCACCACGGCAAGGACCGACAGCGCGAGCCGGCCGTCATCGACGAACAGGCCGGCAAGCTCGCGCAGGAGGCTCATGATCGCCGTCATGACACCGCCTCCACGGCCGGCCGCCGCAACGTCCGCACGGCTGCAAGCGCACTCACAAGGAACAGAATAGCGATCGCCAGAATCGCGAGATCCTCGCCCGGCCAGGGCACGCCGAGGCCCTCGCCGACCCAGAACACGCCGAAAGCCGACAGCATCACGCCGACCGCGAATTTGAGCGTGTTCTCCGGAACGCGCGCAAGCGGCTTGTGCACGAACAGCCCCATGCCGAGCACCAGCGCGCAGGCCGCGAGCGCGCCGAGGCTCGCCGGAACCACGAGACCGCGGCCGGCCCCAACCGCGATCACGATGAACACCACCTCGAGACCTTCGAGCACCACCGCCTTGAAGCTGGCGAGGCCGGCGAGCCAATCGAGCCGCGCGGCCTGCCGCTGCGCCTGCTCGCGCAATTCGGCGGTCTCGGCCGCGAAAGCGAGCTCTTCGTCATGCAACGCGATGACCCCCGCCTGGCGCAGGATCGCCTTGCGCAGCCAGCGCATGCCGAACAGCAGGAGCAGGATGCCGATCGCGAGCTGCAAGCCCCATAGCGGCACGAGACCGAGCAGCGGGCCGAACGCGACGACGATGAGCACGAGCAGCCCCAATCCCGCCATGGCGCCGAGCGCGGCCGGGCGCCAGCCGCGCACGGTCGCGACCGCCAGCACGATCGTGAAGGCCTCGACGACCTCGACGACCGAGCTCAGGAAAGCGGCCGAGACGGCCGGCGCGGCGGTGGTCCAGGTCAATGTCGGTGTCAGCATGGCGCGTCTCGTCCCGGAGGCAGCGTCTCGTCCGAGCCGTAGGTAATGGGTGAATGCGACGCGGAACAGGAGACGTGCGGCCCCGCAAAATTAAATTTTCGGTTATTGGTCCGAAACGAAACGGCGGCCTCCCGGCCGCCGTCGTCACTCGGTGTCACCGTGGCGTCGCGTGGCGCCGCCAGATCGCGACATCACTCCGCCGCGATGCGTACCTCCGGGGCCGCCGCGCGCACGTCGGCGTCGACATGCTCCTCGAACTGCACGAAGTTCTTCTGGAACATGGCGACCAGCTTGCGGGCGGTCTGATCGAACTCGCGCTTGTTCTGCCACGTCTTCTGCGGATAGAGCAGATGCGGCTCGACGCCGGCGAGCTGGGTCGGCACCGAGAAGCCGAAATACGGGTCGGTGCGGAAGGTCGCGTTGCGCAGCGAGCCGTCGAGCGCCGCGGTGAGCAGGGTGCGCGTCACCTTGATGGGCATGCGCCGGCCGACGCCGTAGATGCCGGCGGTCCAGCCGGTGTTGACCAGCCAGCAGTCGACGCCGTGCACGCCGATC
>DATBBS010000312.1:0-13150 GCA_036270895.1 Xanthobacteraceae bacterium | reverse complement strand
GCGATCGAACTGCATGCCCTCGACCACGTCGAGCTCGGTCTCGAGCGACTTCGCCTCTTCGACCGTGATGACGCCCTCGTTGCCGACCTTCTTCATCGCCTCGGCCAGGAACTTGCCGATCTCGACGTCGCCGTTGGCCGAAATGGTGCCGACCTGGGCGATCTCCTCATTCGAGGTGACCTTCTTCGAGTTCTTCTTGAGGTCCTCGACCACCGCCTCGACCGCGAGATCGATGCCGCGCTTGAGGTCCATCGGGTTCATGCCAGCGGCGACAGCCTTGGCACCTTCCCTGACGATCGCGTGAGCGAGCACGGTCGCCGTGGTGGTGCCGTCACCCGCGAAGTCGGACGACTTCGAGGCAACCTCGCGCACCATCTGGGCGCCCATGTTCTCGAACTTGTCGTCGAGCTCGATCTCCTTCGCGACCGTCACACCGTCCTTGGTGATGCGCGGGGCGCCGAAGCTCTTGTCGAGCACGACGTTGCGGCCCTTCGGGCCGAGCGTGACCCTCACCGCGTTGGCGAGGATCTCGACGCCGCGCAGCATCTTGTCGCGCGCGTCGGTAGAGAATCTGACTTCCTTGGCAGCCATTTCGTTTTACTCCGTAGGGGTTGAATGCCTCGAGCGGCTCGCTCAGGCCGCTTTCTTGCGCGCGACTTCCTCGACGATCACGCCCATGATGTCGCTCTCTTTCATGATCAGGTACTCGACACCGTCGAGCTTGACCTCGGTGCCCGACCACTTGCCGAACAGCACCCGGTCGCCAACCTTCACGTCCATCGGGATGAGCTTGCCGTTTTCGTCGCGGCCGCCAGGGCCGACGCTGGTGATCTCGCCCTGGGAGGGCTTTTCCTTCGCCGTATCGGGAATAATGATCCCGCCGGCGGTCTTCTCTTCAGCCTCGATGCGCTTGACGACGACGCGATCGTGAAGCGGGCGGAATTTCATGATGTCCTCCTAGGTTACTGAGTTGACGACTGAATTTTGGAAATCCGCGGCCCGGCAAGACCCCCGGCCGGACTGCTTGGCCGCATTTGGGTGGCGGCCGGGAATGCTTCAAGAGGGCTTGGAAAATTTTTTAGCACTCATTGGAACAGAGTGCCAGCAATGAATCGCCGAGCAGCGAAAATGGTTTATGGCCGCAAGTTCCACGGGTGGAAGGGTTTTTATTCCTGGAACTGAGCCGTATTTTTCTCCGTTCTCTGCTTGGGTTCCGGCAGTCGGAACCGGACCTAAAGGGTGCCCAAAGTGCGATCACGGATGTTGGTAGCAATCTCTCCAGCCTGCTGCTAATGCCTTGATTATAAACACTTTATTTACCCTTTAGGCTTGCAATGAATCACCCCGGCGACTCACACTCGATCCGACGGGGAATGGAGGACAGAATGACCTCGGAGGACTTCATCAAGCAGGTCGGCGGTTACGGGCTGACCACGGCCCACATACTCTATCGCATGCCGGACCATCCGCGCTTCCTGCAGGCCTATGTCTGGCAGGATTACGACCTGTGCCCGAAGTTCCCGGTGCTGCACAAGTTCCTCGAGTTCTGGCAGGCCAAGCTCGAGGGTCCGCTCCACTCGGTTACGGTCGCGCATTCCAGGCTGATCAAGCCGGCGGAGCTTCGCACCGTCGACGGGGTCCTGGTTCTGCACTGACGGGACGGCAGCCCGGCGCCGCCGCCGGTTGAGGCGGTCATCTGGTTTGTTTAGGCTCGCCCCGAACAATCGGAGGACCCTCGATGGCCCGCGTCATTCGTCTCCAGAGCGACAGCAATGCCCATGACCGCCCGTGGCGCGTCGCGGTCGAGCAGGGCTTCTTCGCCGCCGAAGGTCTCACGGTCGAATACAACGAGGACAACCCGAAGGGCGTCGCGGGGCGGGTGGAGAATTTCTCCGAGCGCTGGAAGGAATCCCAGCTCCAGCAAGGCGCGCTGGAGGTCTATCCGGTATGCGAGTGGGGCGCGATCGAACGCGTGCAGTCGCTCGGCAAGGGCCGGATCATCGGGCTCGACACCACGGCGCGCACCGGCGCCATCATGGTGCGCAAGGATTCGAAAATCGACAAGCTGACCGACCTGCGCAACGTCCCGATCGCGGTCACCTGGCATGCCGGCACCTTCTATGCGGCGATCGAGGTCCTCGAGGCGGCCGGCGTCGCCTTCGACGACATCAAGCTCGTGCATGCCAATGACCGGCTGGACGCGTTGCTGTCGGGAAAAACCCAGGCCGCCGCCCTGATGGAGCCGCTGGTGAGCCGCGCGCGCGAGGCCGGCTGCCGCCAGATCGCCGATCTGCGCTGGCGCGGCGGCATCGTGGCGGGCGACGACGTCGACGAGGAGACGGCGGCCAAGATCATGCGCGCCCTCAACCGCGCGGTCGCGTGGCTCTCCGAGAACGAGAGCCGCTCGCGCGAGGAGCTCTTGCGCGATCTCAAGCCGGAGCTGCGCAAGACCGGCCTGCTGCCCGAGCTCATGGGCGTGCAGGACTACAAGCCGGCCGAGTTCCAGGAAAAGGTCGACTGGATGATGGACCGCGGCTTCCTCAAGGACGCACCGGCCTATGACGAGATCGTGCGCGGGAAGTAGGCCTCACTTCACGCCGCCCTTGTTGACCACCGGCCCCGTATAGGCCTCGAAGCGCTTGCGCAATTCCGCGAGCTGGGCCGCGTCGCTGACGAATTCGCGGTAGCGGTTGGCGAGCCGGTAGGCGGACAGCGGCTTGAGTCCGGCGGGGGGCGCCACGTCGCTGCGCGGCGAGAAGGTGCCGGTGCGGCTTTGCTGCTCCTTCGCCAGGTACCAGGCGAGGTAGAGCTTCGCCACATTGGGATGCGGTGCGTCCTTGAAGATTCCCGCCGACACGGTGAAGACGGGCGTCTCGTCCTCTTGCGAGAACAAAACCTCGATCGGCTGTCCGTCGCGCTTGAGGCGCCAGGCCGAGGAGGTGGCGTCGAAGGTCGCGGCGTTCTCGCCATTGGCGACGCTGCGCGCGACGCCGAGATGCCCCTGAATGAATGTCGGCTTGTTGGCCATGTATTTGTCCATGTAACCCCAGCCGTATTTCTCGACGATCGTGTGGAAGAGGTACAAGGTCGCGTCGTCGTCCGCCGGATAGACCGTGATGAGCTTGCTGTTGAACTGATCCTTGAGAAAATCGAGCGCCGACTTCGGCGCATCCTCGGGGCGCAGTCGCTTGGTGTTGTAGGCGTAGGAGATCGGATTGACGAGCACCGCCGTATAGGCGCCGTCGGAGTCGCGGAAGTTGGGCGGAATCGCGTCGATGCCCTCCGGCTTGAAATCGAGCAGCACGCCCTGTTTCTTCCATTCGACGAAATCCTGCACGGTCTGGAAGAAGGCCATGTCGACCGCGACCTTCTTGTCCTTGATCTGGTGGTTGATGGCCTCGTTGAGGGCGTTGCTGAAGCCGCCCGTGAGAGCCACGGTCAGGCCCGGGAAGCGCTGCTGGAATTCCTTGGCGAAGCGCTCGTGCGGCTCGGTGGGCCCGGCCGCGTACAGCACCAGCGTCTTTTCGGATTTTGCCTGCTGGTAGAGTTCGTCGATGCTCTGCGCCCGGCTTGCCCCACAGCCGAGCGTGGCCGCGAGCGTGACGAGGCCCGACCCGACGACGATTGATCGCGACGCCACCATGGCGCTTCCCTCCGATGACAGTTTCATTATCCGGATATTATGGCATGCCGGCCGGCTTGATGCGCGCGAGCGCGCGTTCGCGGATCGACCCGTCGATCAGCGTCGCAGGATCGAAATTCGCCGCCAGCCGGCCGTCCTCGGCCAGGAGGTCGCGCAGCCAGTTGAATTTCGCGCGGTCGACCTCGAGCTGCGGTGAGACGGAACGGTGCGCGACGACTTCGGCGAAATTGGCCGCCGGGGTCGGATCGTCGTCCTTGAGCCCGGCGACGCGGCGTGCGAGCGCGACGACGGCGTCGCGGTCGGTGAGCGCGTGCGCATAGGCCTTCATCTCGGCCGCCATGAAGGCGACCAGCTGCTCCGGCCGCGTTCGCACGACATCGCCGCGAGTGATGAAACAGGTGCGCACGAATTCCGGCAGAACCTCGCTCGCCTGCGCCAGGCTTTTCAGCCCGAGCTCCGGCCGCGCCGCGAAATCGCTGGTCGAGATGGCGGCGTCGATGGTTTTCGCCACGATGGCGCGAATCCGCTCGGGATCGCTTCCCGCCATCACGAATTTCGCGTCGGAAGGCGCGACGCCGGCGCGGCGCAGCATGGTGCGGGCGACAAAATCGGGCAGCGAGCCCGGCGCCGAGATGCCGATGGTGCGGCCCTTGAGGTCGGCGAGCGAGCCGATGTCGGGACGCGAGAAGAAGGAGTAGGTCAGCTTGATCCACGAGCAGCCGAGGATCTTGACGTCCGCCCCCTTGGCGCCGGCGATCAGCGGGCTGATCGGGCTTCCCTCGAAGGTGTCGAGCTCGCCCGCGACGAGCGCCTTGAGCATCAGCGTGTCGTTCTGGAACGCGAGCATCTTGAGGTCGAGGCCCTGTTGAGCCGCGAAGCCGCCCTCGGCCGCCATGTAGAAAAAGCCGGCGTCGCCCTTGGGGGCCACCGTGCCGTGCCGCCACGGGACGAGCGTCTGGGCGTCCGCCGCCGCGGCGACGATCAGCATCGCGACATACACCGTCAGGCGGGGGATCATGCGCGGCGTCATGGGACTCGGACGCAACGATGGGCGCAAATGCGGGAAGGACTCAATTGCGCTAGCCTTTCGGGGCCTGCAGCTTGAAGCGCGCCAGCTGGGCGCAGGTGTCGGTCACCTTGAAATAGCGTGCCACCGCGTCGCGGCCGATCTCGAAGGGGTGCGGCTCACCGGCCTTGCGTGCCGCCATCGTCTTGATCTTGGTGACCGCATTGTCGAACTCGGAATGGTTCGACATGAGGACCGTGGCATTCGCGGCGGCGGCCGCCTCCGCCATCTTGCGCTGGGAATCGATATAGATGTCGAAATGCGGCACGTCATTCGGGAAGTTGAATGCCGTGCCGCCCGAATAGGCCACCGTGAGCGGCTTGCCGTTGTCCTTCACCGCGAAGATCAGCGACAGCGTTCCGGGCGTGTGGCCGGGCGTCAGGACGATCGTGACCGTGGTGTCGCCGAGGGTGATCATCTGGCCGTCGGTCGCCACGATATCGCGCTTCGGCTTGCCGTTGGGATATTGGTTGACCGACTTTTCGATCATGTCCCAATCGGGCCCGCCCATCACCAAACGCGCGCCGAAACGATCCTGCATGAGCTTGGCGCCGCCCACATGATCGCCATGCGCATGGCTGACGATGACATATTTGACCGTCCCCGGATCGAGGCCGAGCTTCTTCAGACCGCCGACGATCGCTTCATCCGATGCATACTCATACAGCGTATCGATGAGAATGATCCCCTCGCTCGTGGTCAGGGCCCAGGCCGAATGAATCTTGGTGCCGACAAAATACAGGTTGTCGAACACTTTTGCCGGGTCGGTGATCCAGGTCGCCCGATCGGGCGCCGGGGCGGGCGCGACGTCCGCGCCCGGCGCCGTCTGCGGCGCCACGCACACACGTACCAGGGTCCCGGTGAAATCGAATCCCGCCGCGGCTTTCGCGGTCTCCAGATAGGCATCGACCGGATTCTTGGACTGCGCGGCCGCGTTCGTGACGGCCCATCCGGCCACGACGGCAAACGCCATGCCGACAACGCATTTCATTGCTGCCTCCCTGGGATCGATGGATGGTGCGGAGCGGGCGGGAACGCACGTCTTGCGCGCCGACGCATGGTGGGCCGGCATCGCCGGAGCGTCAAGACCGGGATGGCTTTCGCCGGAAAACGCGCTAGCCTTCGGGCCGGCACGAGGAATCGCCGGAGGATCAGCCATGGCCAAGGCCAAGAAGAAGGCGAAGACGCGGGCGTCTGCCGCGCGCAAGCCTGCGCCCCGGCGCGGCAAGCGCGCCAAGCCCGCCGCGCGGTCCAAGCAGCGCTTCGCGGTCAGCCATCATCGCGAGGAGGACTTCGCGACCGGATTGCGGCGCTACGCCCAATACCGCGACCTCGGTGTCGCCAAGGAGACCCATGGCATGGTGCGGGCACATGTCATCCGCTTCGTGCCGCCTTGCGATCCGAAGGAAGTCTCCAAGCGCCATTTTCACGCCGTCGATTTCCAGATGGTCTACGTGCTGAAAGGCTGGATCAAGACCGAGATCGACGGGCAGGGCGAAATGCTGATGCGGGCGGGCAGCGCATGGATCCAGCCGCCGCGCATCGAGCATGTGGTGCTCGATTATTCCGGCGATTGCGAGGTCCTCGAAGTCATCCTGCCGGCGGAATTCGAGACCGTGGAGCTGGAATAGTGAGCCGCATCCGCTTCGCTTTCGGCACGCTCACGCTCGATGCCGATCTGCTCAAGACCCCGACCGCGAACGCCATCGCGGCGGCCTTGCCCATCACCGCGTCGGTGCTGACCTGGGGCGAGGAGGTCTATTTCGACGCGCCGGTCGAGGCGGCGCGCGAGAGCGGCGCCCGCGCGGTGGTGACGCCGGGCGAGATCGCCTATTGGCCCGAGGGGCCGGCGATCGCGATCGGGTTCGGGCGCACGCCGATTTCCAAGGGCGATGAGACGCGGCTCGCGAGCCCGTGCAACATCTTCGCAAACGCGCTCGGCGACGTGCGCATCCTCGCTCCCGTGAAGGCGGGGACGAAGGTGACGGTCACGAAGGTGTCGTAGGGTGGGTTGAGCGCAGCGAAACCCACCATGGCGCGTGCCATCAAGCTGATGGTGGGTTACGCGCCTTACGGCGCTAACCCACCCTACAAATTCTCTACTCCGGCTTGATGCCGGTCTCCCGGATGATCGCCAGGTATTTGTCGCTCTCCGCACGCATGAAGGCGGTGAATTCATCGACCGACATCGGGATCGCGTCGGCGCCAGCCTCGACCATCTTTTCCTTGAAGTCGGGCTGCGCCAGGATGTCGTTGATCGCGCCGTTGAGCCGCGCCACCACCGCCTTCGGGGTCGCCCGCGGCGCGAAGATGCCGACCCACAGCGTGAAATCGAAGTCCTTGATGCCGGTCACCTCGGTGATGGTCGGCGTATCGGGCGCGACCGCCGAGCGTCGGACCGACGACACCGCCAGCTGCTTCAGGGTGCCGGCCTTGACGTGCGGTGCGGCGGCGGGAAATCCCGGAAAATAAAAATCGACATGGCCGCCGAGCAGGTCGTTGAGCGCGGGGCCGGCGCCCTTGTAGGGCACGTGGGTCATGTTGCTGCCGGTCTTGAGCCGCAGGACCTCGCCGGCGAAATGGCCGGGCGTTCCCGTGCCGGCGGAGGCGAACAGCAGCCCGTTGGGCGCGCTGCGCGCCGCCGCCAGCATGCCGGAAAGGGTCGCATAGGGCGCCTTCGCGGGCACCACGAGCACGAGCGGCACCACGCCGGTCAGCGCGATCGGCTGAAGATCCTTCTCGACGTCGAAGTTCAGGCCCTTGAGCCAGTGCGGGTTGATGGCGATCTCAGGCGTCTGGCCGACCAGCAGCGTATGGCCGTCCGGGAGGGCCGATGCGACGCTTTGCGCCGCGATCGCGCCGCTCGCACCGGCCCGGTTCTCCACCACGACCGACTGGCCGAAGACGGCGGCGAGCCGCACCGAGAGCAGGCGCGCGACGAAATCGCCGGTGCCGCCCGGCGCATAGCCGACCACCAGCGAGATGGTCCGGCTCGGGAAGGGCTGCGCCGATGCGGGGAAAGTCGCGCCGATCAAGCCGGCCGCCAGCGCGGCGGCCGCAATCACGCGCCGCGACGCGGGCGCAGTCACGCCATTCACGCCCTCACCCTCGACCCACGAACGGCATCTGGTTCGCCATCACGGTCATGAACAGCACGTTGGTGTCGAGCGGCAATCCCGCCATGTAGACGATCGCATTGCCGACATGGTCGGCTTCCATGCGCGCCTCCACTTTCATGCTGCCGTCCGGCTGCATCACGCCGGCGCCCTGCACCATGCGCTCGGTCAGCGGGGTCGCCGCATTCCCGATGTCGATCTGGCCGCAGCAGATGTCGAACGGGCGGCCGTCGAGCGCGGTCTGCTTGGTGAGGCCCGTGATCGCATGCTTGGTCGACGTATAGGCGACCGATTGCGGGCGCGGCGTATGCGCCGAGATCGAGCCGTTGTTGATGATGCGCCCGCCGCGCGGTGTCTGGCTCTTCATGATGCGGAATGCTTCCTGGGTGCACAGGAAGGGGCCGGTCAGGTTGGTGTCGACGACCGCCTTCCATTTCTCGAAGGGCAGATCCTCGAGCGGCATGGCGGGCGCCCCGATGCCGGCATTGTTGAACAGGACGTCGAGCCGGCCGAACGCCTCCTTGGTCTTGGCGAACAGCGCCTTGATGGCGGCGGGATCCGCGATGTCGGTGGGGACGGCAAGGCCCTTTCCTCCCGCCGCCGCGCCCTCCTTGGCGACCGCCTCCAGCATCTCCTTGCGCCGTCCGGCGAGCACGACCGCATAGCCGGCTTTCATCAGCGCCAGCGCGGCCGCCCGGCCGACCCCGGTTCCGGCGCCCGTGACGATCGCGATCTTTTGCCCGCTCATGATTTCACTCCCTGATGGGGCGGCGCCCGTTCGGCGTCGGCCCGCGAAGACGAATGTCGCCGGCATGGTGGCGGAAGTCGCCCCCCGGCCGCAATGGCCAAGGCCGCGAAAATCGCGGGGTCACGCGCGGTGCTCAAATATGCGGTTGGAATCGCTTGCGGCCCCGGCCGGAGCCGCCGTCGGCCATCAACCGGCGGAAGCCGCCAGCATCTCGTCATGCGTGCCGGCACGCTGGGCCTGCTCGGCCAGCCGGCGCGTGATGTCGGAGGGCTGCATCGGCCGCCCGAAGCGGAAGCCCTGCAGCGCGTGCACGCCGGCGGCGCGCAGGAAAAGCTGCTGCTCGATGGTCTCGACGCCTTCCGCGGTGACCGTCATGTTGAGCCCACGGCTCAGGCTCACGACCGCATGGATGATCGCGGCGGCGTCGGGCGCCGTCTCGATCGAGTGCACGAAGCTGTGGTCGATCTTCAGCTTGTCGAACGGGAAGCGGCGGAGATACAGCAAGCTCGAATAGCCGGTGCCGAAGTCGTCGAGCGCGAGCCGCACGCCGAGCGCCTTGAGGCGCAGCATCGCCTGCTCGGCCTTGTCGACCGCGCCCAGGAAGGTGCTCTCGGTGACCTCGAGCTCGATGCAGGACGGATCGCAGCCGGTGCTCTTGAGGATGCGGTCGACCGTCTCGACGAAATCGGCGCGCCGGAACTGCAACGGCGACACGTTGACGGCGACGGTCAGTCCCGGCCAGGTCTTGGCGGCCAGACAGGCGCGCCGCAAGGCCCACTCGCCGAGCGCGGTGATGAGGCCGCAATGCTCGGCGACCGGGATGAACACGCTCGGCGGCAGCGGCCCGCGCACCGGATGGCGCCAGCGCGCCAGCGCCTCGACGCCGATCATCGCCTCGCCATTCGCGTCGACGACCGGCTGATAGACGATCTCGAGCTGGTCGTCGTCGATGGCGATGCGCAGGTCGATCTCGAGCTGCTTGCGCTGCTGCAGGTCGGCGTCCATGACGCTGTCATAGATGCAGGCGCGGTTGCGGCCCTCGTTCTTGGCGCGATAGAGCGCCATGTCGGCGTAGCGCATGATGTCGGCTGCCGCGCCGGTGTTCTGGTCGATCACCGCGATGCCGACGCTGACGCCGATCACGATGGTATGGCCGTTGATCGAATAGGGCGAGCACAGCGCGTTGATGATGCGCATCGCGATCGCCTGGATGGTTTCGCGATCCGCCGCCGTCGCGGTGAGCAGCGCGAACTCGTCGCCGCCGAGGCGGGCCACCAGGTCGTCGCTGCGCATGGTGCGGCCGAGCCGCTCCGCCACGTTGCGCAGAAGCTCGTCGCCGGCCGGATGGCCGAGCGTGTCGTTGACCTCCTTGAAATGATCGAGGTCGAGATAGAAGGCGGCGGCCGGCGGGCTCCCCTGGCGGACCCGCTCGATCAGCATTTCCAGGCGCTCCGAGAAAGAGGCGCGGTTGGGCAGCCCGCTCAGCGGATCGTGCAAGGCGAGATGGCGAAGGCGGCTTTCGCCGGCCGCGATGGTGGCCGCGGTGCGGCGCATGTAGCGCATGACGAAAGCCACCAGCACGACGAAGCCCGCGAGCGCGACCACGATGAAAGGAATGACGCTCTCCACGATCTCGCGACCGAGGCGCTTCGGCGTCCAGGCGAGGGTCGCGATGATGCGGCCGCTCTCGTCGGCGAGGGCGAAGTCGGAGTCACCCTCGGGCAGCGACTCGTCGGCCATCTTGCGCAGATCGCCGAGGTCGAGGCGCGCGCCGATGTCGGCGAGAACGCCTTCGTCGACGAATTTGACGCTGATCGCCAGCGGCGCCGTCAGGTCGTCGGCCGAGGCGGTGGGCGGAAGGGGCGGGGCCACGATGGTGGCGGCGACCATCGCGGGACGGCCGATCAGCGCCTGCACGCGCCGGATCTGCTTGACGACGGGCGGAAGCCCGCCGGCCGGGCGCGGCTCGCTCGCGGGGCTGCGCCCGCGCAACCGATCGATCAGGGGCGCGAGCTCGGCACGGATGATGTTGAACCAGGCCCTGTCGACATTGTCGCGGCCGAAATGCGCATAGACGACGCGATCGGAGGAATCGACCACGAAGGTCAGGTCATGCTCGAAATAGGTCGTCAGCCATTGCCCGACCCGTCGTTCCACCCATTCGCGGTCGAAAGTCTCGCGCATGCTGCGGACCGCCTGCGGCGAGGTCGTGACGCTGCCGAGCTCATGCAGGATCTGGTCGCCCCGATAGGCGATCATCCGCGTAAGCCGCCCGCGCTCATGCCCGATGGCGAGCGAGTCGGCGCGTTGCGCCGACGTCACCACCGCGACGATGACCGAGACGATAGCGGCAGCCACGATCGCGCCGACCAGTGCGAACAGCTTCAATCGCGCCCGGTCCCAGATATTCGATCGCGGCCGTGCTGGTGCTTCCGCGCTCAACCGACCCCCCAAGCTTCTTGTACGTTGGGCCGAAACTAGATGGAAATGCTTAGGAATCGATGTGTTGGACCGGCGAGAGGGCCGCGCGTCTCCTCCTTGGGGTTAATCCGCGGTAAAAATGAAGGTGCCAATTCGAGCGCCGCGCGCCAAAACCGGCTCATTGCGAGCAACGCGTCGCGACGAAGGGCTGCTTGCCCACGCGACGAGGCTTAAGCCTAATCTTGCGTGAACAGATTCCCGAAAATGCCGGAGATCGTCGGCAGCCAAGCGCTGCGCGACGCCGCGGGCCTCGTGCGATGAGGACGGGGAGGTCGGCCCGCGATCGGGCTCAGGTCGGATTGACGTAGGGCGGGCGCGGGATCGCGAGATGCGCGGCGCGCAGCGCCGTCGACCAGCGCTGGCGCAGGTCCTGGAAATAAGGCTCGCCCGGCTCGATCCGGTAGGCGAGCTCCGCCGTGCAGGTGTCGCGCCGCACCACCAGGAGGTCGAGCGGCATGCCGACGCTCAGGTTCGAGCGCATGGTGGAATCGACCGAGATCAGGCCGATCTTGAGCGCGTCGTAGAGATCGGTCTCGAACGTGATGGCGCGATCGAGCACCGGCTTGCCGTATTTGTGCTCGCCGACCTGCAGGTAGGGCGTGTCGATGGTGCACTCGATGAAATTGCCGGCCGAATAGACCATGAAGAGCCGCGGCCGCTCTCCCTTGATCTGGCCGCCGAACAGGAACGACAGGTCGAACTTCACGTCGGCGGCCTGCAGCGCGGCCTCGTCGGTGCCGTGGACGCTGCGGATGGCGCGCCCGATGCGCTGCGCCGCCTGGAACATGGTCGGGGCGTTGAGCAGCGTTTCGCGCTCGCCGGTCTCGGTATTCTCGAAGCCCTCGTGCAGGGTGCTGAGCACCGACTGGGTGAGCGATAGGTTGCCGGACGAGGCGATCGCGAAAATCCGCTCGCCCGGAACCGCGAAGGTGTGCAGCTTGCGGAAGACCGAGATGTTATCGAGCCCCGCATTGGTGCGCGTGTCGGCGATCATGACGACGCCGTCGCGAACCAGGATTCCACAGCAATAGGTCATGGGTCTCGGCGACTCTCGCAGCCAATGGCGAACAGCGAGTAGCGAATAGCGATTCTCGTCCCTATCCGCCACTCCCTATTCGCTATTCCCACCTAATTCTGCATCTGCCGTTGCGCCTGGTCGATCACCACGCTCACCGCCAGGGTCTCGGCGCCGCCGCCGTAGCGGGTGCCGCGCACCGGCGCTGCGCCCAGATAATCGAGGCCGACGGCGACGCGCACATGGGCGTCGGTCGCGCAGATCCCGTTGGCGGGATCGAAGGCCACCCAGCCGAAGCCCGCGATGAAGGCTTCGGCCCAGGCATGCCCGGCCTGCTGGCGGGTCACGCCGTCGTTGCGGTGGAAATAGCCGCCGACGTAGCGGGCCGGGAATCCGAGCTCGCGCGCGACCGCGATGAAGACATGCGTCAGGTCCTGGCAGACGCCGCGCTTGAGCGCGAAAGCTTCCGCCGCCGTGGTGGTCGAGCGGGTCGGATCGACGTCGAACACGATGTCGCCATGGATGCGGGCGAGCAGCGCGTGCATCAGCCCCAGCGCCTCGTCGCCGCCGCTCGCCCGCACGTCCCGGGCGAAATCCACGATGGCGGCGTCCGGCGCGGTCAGCGGCGTCGTGCGCAGGAACAGGCTGGGCGGGAAATGCTCGACCGTTCCGCAAACCAGCCCGTGGGTGTCCTGGGTCTCGACCTCGCCGTCCACCGTCAGGCGCAGCGCCTCCAGCGGGCCGTCGGCGTTGAAGGTATGGGTGAGGTTGCCGAACGCATCCTCCTGTGCGTCGAGCCGGCAGTCTGCCGATATGTCGATGCGCCAGTTGACCACGTATTGGCCGTCGTGATTGCGCGGCGTCATGCGCAACGTCTGGATCACGCCTTTCGGCGGCTGGTCATAGCGGTAAGTCGTTTCGTGCGAGACTCGGATGCGCATGCCGCCATCATCGCAATTGGAGCCGGGTTGTCCACCGCGCCGTCACGGCCGCGCGCGCTCGCCGGCCCCCGCGGGCCCGCTCACATGAGATATTGCTCGCTGACGGCGGCCCCGAGCTGGTTGTTGTCGGCGATGAACTC
>DATBBS010000311.1:0-3306 GCA_036270895.1 Xanthobacteraceae bacterium | reverse complement strand
CGGCGTGCAGGCTTATGAGTACAGCCACGCGGCTTTCGCTTTCAAAGGCAACATCTACGGCGCCACCTTCTTCATGGCGACCGGCTTTCACGGTTTCCACGTCATCGTCGGCTCGATCTTCCTGATCGTGTGCCTGATCCGAGCCATGGCGGGGCAGTTCACCCCCACGCAGCATCTCGGCTTCGAATTCGCAGCCTGGTATTGGCACTTCGTCGACGTGGTGTGGCTGTTCCTGTTCTCCTGCATATATGTGTGGGGCGCCGGCGCGCACGTGGCCGGCGGACACTGACGGAACGGCGCAAGAATTTCGGGGGGCGGCCACGGGGCCGCCCCTTTGCGTTTGAGGCCGTGCCCGAACCAGCCCGCGCGAAGGCGGAGGAGAGCCCGTGGCCGATTCCCCATTGACGCCACCCCATCCTGTTGTGGCGGGTCTCGCCGGCCGATGTCCGCGCTGCGGCAAGGGAAAGATGTTTTCCGGATTCCTTCACCTCAAGCCGACTTGCGAGGCGTGCGGGCTCGACTATTCGTTTGTCGACGCCGGCGACGGGCCCGCGGTGTTCGTCATCCTGATCGCCGGATTCATCGTGGTGGGGGCCGCGCTGGTGGTCGAGACGCTGTATCAGCCGCCGTTCTGGCTGCATGCCGTGATGTGGCTCCCGCTGATTCTCATCACCACGCTGGCGCCCTTGCGAGCCATGAAGGGCGTGCTGATCGCCCTGCAGTATCATCACAAGGCAGCCGAAGGCCGGCTCGAACGCCGGGGCGAGTCGTGATGTCCGGCAAGCCGCCACGGAAGGGCCTGCTGGTTCCCGGCGTGGCGGCGCTCTGCGCCTTGGCCGTCCTGCTTGGGCTCGGCACATGGCAGGTCCAGCGCAAGGCGTGGAAAGAGGCGCTGATCGAGACGGTGACCGAGCGTTTTGCCGCGCCGCCCGTCCGGTTGCCGCCGGCCGCCGAATGGCCGCGGCTCGATCCTTCGAACGACGAGTTCCGTCGCGTGGCCTTCGCGGCCGAATGGCTCAACGACAAGGAGGCGCTGGTCTACACCACGGGGTCGAGCTTGCGAGCCGACACGGCCGGCCCGGGCTATTGGGTTTTTACGCCCGCACGGGTGCCCGGCGGTATCGTGATGGTGAATCGTGGCTTCGTGCCCGAGGGCCGGCGTGACCCCGCCACGCGGCCGGAAGGCCAATCGTCCGGCCAGATCGGCATCGTCGGGGTCATGCGATGGCCGGAGACGCCCGGCCTGTTCACGCCGGCCGGCGATCCAGGGAAAAATCTCTGGTTTGCCCGCGACCCGGCCGCCATGGCGGCCGCGAAGGGGCTCGGTATGGTTGCACCCTTCTATGTCGAGCAGGAATCGCCAGCCGCTCCCGGCGGGCTGCCCCAGGTCGGAAAGTTGCAGCCATCGCTCCCCAACAACCATTTGGGGTATGCGCTGACGTGGTACGGGCTCGCGCTGGTCCTGGTGGTGGCATTTGGCATCTGGGCGGCCGGCCGCCGGCGCGGCCATTAGCCCTCCCACGGGTCGGGGCCAAAGCCTTTCTTGTGCCGGGCGAGCCTTCCGACTAGTCTTCCGGCGAGGTCGGCACGATCCCGGATGCCGGCGTTAACGATTGTGATTTCAATGGTTTATTCCACCCTGGGGGCGCCGGGATCGCCCTGGTGCCGCGGCGCCGAGGCGCTGCGGTCGAGGACGAAACAGGTGCGCTACATCTCGACCCGGGGCGAAGCCCCGCCGCTCGGCTTTGTGGAGGTCACGCTCGCGGGACTCGCCCGCGACGGTGGCCTTTACGTGCCCGAAGCGTGGCCGCGACTCGATCGCGACACCATCGCGGGCTTCGCGGGCAGGCCCTATGCAGAGGTTGCGGTCGAGGTCATGCGTCAGTTCGTCGGCGGCGCGATCGCTGAATCCGATTTCGCTCGGATGGCGCGCGAAGCCTATGGGACATTCCGTCATCCCGCCGTGACGCCGCTCACGCAAATCGGCGCCAACACTTTCCTGCTGGAACTCTTTCACGGGCCGACGCTCGCCTTCAAGGACCTGGCGATGCAACTGCTCGCCCGGTTGATGGACCATGCGCTCGCGGCCCGCGGCGAGCGCACCACCATCGCGGTGGCGACCTCGGGAGATACCGGCGGAGCGGCGGTCGAGGCGTTTCGCGGCCGCTCCCAGGTCGATCTCGTCGTGCTGTTTCCGAATGGCCGCATTTCCGACGTGCAGCGCCGGATGATGACCGGCGCCCAGGACTCCAACGTCCACGCGATCGCGATCGAGGGCAATTTCGACGATTGCCAGGCGATCGTGAAACAGATGTTCAATCATCATGCGTTCCGGGACCGCGTTGGTCTTTCCGGCGTCAACTCCATCAACTTCGCCCGGATCGCCGCTCAGGTGGTCTATTATTTCGTTGCCGCCGTCGCGCTCGGCGCCCCGCACCGCAAGGTCGCCTTCACGGTGCCGACCGGGAATTTCGGCGACGTCTTCGCCGGCTATGTGGCGGCCCAGATGGGGCTGCCGATCGATCGGCTCACGGTCGCCACCAACGTCAACGACATCCTGGCCCGTACGCTCGCGACCGGCACCTACGAAATTCGCGACGTGGTCGCGACCGCCTCGCCGTCGATGGACATTCAGATATCGTCGAATTTCGAGCGCCTGCTGTTCGAGGCCTATGGCCGCGACCCCAAGCCGGTGCGCGCCGCCATGGCGTCGCTCGCGCAGTCGCGCCATTTCTCGATCGCCGGTCCGGCGCTGGCGGCGATGCGGGCCGGGTTCACGGCCGATCGCGCCAGCGAGGCGGAGACCGCCGCCGCGATCCGCACCACGCTGCGCGAGACCGGCACCATGATCGATCCCCATACCGGCGTCGCGATCGCGGTCGCCGAGAAGGAAACGCGCGATCCGACGGTGCCGATGGTCGTGCTGTCGACCGCGCATGCGGCGAAATTTCCCGATGCGGTCGAGGCGGCCTGTGGGGTGCGGCCGAGCTTGCCCGACTGGCTCGGGGATCTCGGCCTGCGCAAGGAGCGCATGACGGTGTTGCCGCCCGATCAAGGGGCGGTTGAGCGCTTGGTTCTCGAAGTCAGTCGCGCAGCGCGCGAAGGAGCAGCCGCATGAGCGTCGAGGTCACCCGTCTCGCGTCCGGACTCGTCGTCGTTACCGATGCCATGCCGCATCTCCAGACCGCTTCGCTCGGGGTCTGGGTCGGTTGCGGGAGTCGTGACGAACAGGCGGACGAACACGGCATCTCGCATTTTCTCGAGCATATGGCGTTCAAGGGCACGAAGCGCCGCTCGGCGCGTCAG
>DATBBS010000310.1:0-1714 GCA_036270895.1 Xanthobacteraceae bacterium | reverse complement strand
CGGCAAAGGCGGGCTGCCGGCCAAGCGGGTGTTCCTCTATCCGCTGTCGCGCCGTACGCTCAAGCGCCTGTGCGGGCGACGGGCAGCGCCGCTGCCGGGCTGGGTGCGCCGCGAATTCGGCGGCGCCAAGCTTGGTGATCGCCGGCTGGAGGAGCGGCTCTTGCAGCTTGGCGGCGCCTTCTTCGGCAAGCCGCAGGCCAATATCCCGCAGGCCTGCGGCTCGCCCGCCGCCGCCAAAGCCGCCTATCGGTTCTTCGACCACGATCGGGTAACGATGGACGCCCTGCTCGAACCGCATCATCAAGCCACCGTCGATCGCATGCGCCACGAGAGCGTGGTCTTGGTCGCGCAAGACACCTCCAGCCTTTGTTACATGCATCCCGAGATGCAGGGCATTGGCCCGATTAGCAATCGTGTCGATGGCGCGCAAGGACTGATGGTGCACAGTGCGCTCGCCTTCCGCGCCGATGGCCTGCCCTTGGGCATTCTCGACATCGAGTGCTGGGCGCGCGACCGCAGCGCGTTCGGCAAGAAGAAGCAGCGCCACAGCAAACCGATCGAGGCCAAGGAAAGCTTCAAATGGATCCGGGCGCTCACCCCCATCGGCAGTGCCGCCGCGCACTGCCCGAGCACCCACGTCGTCACCTTGGCCGATCGCGAATCGGACATCTTCGAATACCTGCTGGAAGCCCGCACCCAGCGGCTCGACGTCGTGGTCAGAGCCAAGGACAACCGCGCGCTCGACGGCGAAGTGCAGCGCTTGTGGCCGCATATGCACCTGCAGCCCAAGGCGGGGACGATCGAGCTTCAGGTTCCCCGCCATGGCAAGCAGCCGGCTCGTACCGCCGAGATGAGCCTGCATTTCGGCGAAGTCACCCTGGCACCGCCCAAGGACAAGCCGCGGCTGTCGCCGATCCGCATGTGGGCCGTCTTCAGTCGCGAAGAACTGCCGCCCAAAGAGGTCAAACTGCCGTTGGAATGGATGCTGCTGACCACGGTGCCGGTGACCGGCCTGGTCGAGGCCATCGAGCGGGTGCAATGGTATAGCCGACGTTGGGGCATCGAGGTGTTCCACCGCGTCCTCAAGAGCGGCTGTCAGATCGAGGATCGCCAACTCGGAACCGCAGACCGCCTGGAGGCGTGCTTGGCCATCGACGCGGTGGTCGCCTGGCGCATCCACTATCTGACATGGTTGGGCCGCGCGACCCCGGATCTGCCTTGCACCGTCGCCTTCGAGGCGGACCAATGGAAGGCTGTCATCGTCTTCAAGACCCGTAAGCCTCCGCCCGAGCAACCCCCCTCGCTGCGCCAGATGATCCGCTCCATCGGCCAGCTCGGTGGCTTCCTCGCCCGCAAATCCGATGGCGAGCCGGGAACCCAAACCCTGTGGCGTGGCCTCCAGCGGATGGACGACATCACCGCTGCCTTCCGCAGCTTCCGCACCGCATATGCCATGCCGCCATGAACCGGCCAACCCCGCGCTCCCTACCCCATGGCTTCAACTACCGCCAACAACCACTCAGAGTTCATTGTCCGATGCAGACTTACGGGGAAAGATCAGGGCTAGAACAGGGGGCGACGAAGCAATCTCGCAGGGCGGGGACACATTCTGCGCGAGATTGCTTCGCTTCGCTCGCAATGACAGCACGGAAATATGCAACGAATTCGAGATCCACCACACTAGTGCTCTGACGCATTCAAATGATTCAGTCCT
>DATBBS010000309.1:0-3006 GCA_036270895.1 Xanthobacteraceae bacterium | reverse complement strand
CAGGAGTCATATTCTCGGGGCCTTATCGATCCTTAAGGGAGCTGTCCCTGGCCGGGCCCGTGGGCTCGGTCACATGGCGCCCACCTACTTTCGTAGGGAACCCGGGATCGCTACTCCAACGGCCGTTGCGGCTCCGCACTTCTACGCAGTACCGTCGCCCTGATCCGGCTTGCGTGTCGGGCGTCACGGCGTGAAATGTCTGAGCTCAATCCGATTGAATCCCGCAAAAGTGAAATTCGCCGCGAGGCGCTCGCCCGCCGCGACGCCTTGCCGGCCGCGGAGCGCGCTGCCGCCGCGGCGGCAATCGCGGCGCGGCCGTTGCCCGTACCGGTCAGGCCGGGCGCGGTCGTCTCGGGCTTCTCCCCGCTCAAGAGCGAGATCAATCCGGTGCCGCTCATGCGGGCTTTCGCGGCGGCGGGCGCGCAGCTTGCGTTGCCGGTGGTCGCCGGCAAGGGTCGGCCGCTCACCATGCGGGCCTGGAGTTTCGGCGAGCCCCTCGATTCCGGGGTTTGGGGCATCCGCGAGCCCACCCCGGAGGCGCCGGAAGTGTTTCCGGATATCCTGATCGTCCCGCTATTGGGGTTCGATCGCACCGGGCAGCGCATCGGCTATGGGGCCGGCTATTACGACATGACCATTGCCCGGCTGCGGACGATGAAGCCGGTCACGGCGGTCGGCATCGCTTACGCGGCCCAGGAAGTCGCCCGGATTCCGTTCACTCCTCGCGACGCCGTCCTCGATCTCGTGCTAACGGAGCGCGAGACCATCGATTTTCGGAAAGCGCGCTAACGTGCGAATTCTCTTCATCGGCGACGTGGTGGGGCGCAGCGGCCGGACCAGCGTGACGGAACGCCTGCCCCGCCTGGTCCGCGACTGGAAGCTCGACCTCGTGATCGTCAACGGCGAAAACGCGGCCGGCGGCTTCGGCATCACCGAGGCGATCTATCACGACCTGGTCGACGCCGGCGCCGACGCCATCACGCTCGGCAATCATGCCTGGGATCAGAAGGACGCGCTGGTGTTCATCGAGCGCGCCCCACGTCTGATACGTCCGATCAACTATCCCAAGGGCACGCCGGGGCGGGGTGCTGCGATGATCGAGACCAAGAACGGCGCCCAGGCGCTCGTCGTCAACGTGATGGGCCGTGTTTTCATGGATGCGCTCGATGATCCCTTCGCGGCGGTCGATCGCGAGCTCGCTGCCTGTCCGCTCAAGCAGGGCGCCGACGCGGTCGTCGTCGACATGCACGCCGAGACGACGAGCGAGAAGCAGTCGATGGGCCATTTCCTCGACGGCCGCGCGAGCCTCGTCGTCGGCACGCATACCCATGCGCCCACCGCCGATCACCGCGTCCTGCCGGGCGGCACCGCCTTCATGTCCGACGTCGGCATGACCGGCGACTACGAGTCGGTGATCGGAATGTCGAAAGAGGAGCCGATCGGACGCTTTTTGCGGAAGATCGCAACTTCGAAATTCGAGGCCGCGCTGGGTCCGGCGACGCTGTGCGGGCTTGCGGTCGAGACCGACGACGCGACCGGCCTTGGATTGCGCGTCGGGGCGGTCCGCCTCGGCGGAGTCCTGGAACAGGCTTGGCCGGCCTTCTGGGACTGAGCGACGTTCCCGGTCGCCCGCCGCGGACCTGATCCGCTTTAGATGCCGGTTCGCCGACAGGAGACCCGCGAGAACGCCGCATCTGGATTTTGCCGCCGGGTCGCCCTATCAAAGTGGGGAGCGGCGCGCCTCAGCGCGCAAACACTTCGTCGAGCGATCGCGACAGAGAAGACCATGGCTGGACATTCGCAATTCAAGAACATCATGCACCGCAAGGGCCGTCAGGACGCGGTGAAATCGAAACTTTTCGGCAAGCTCGCGCGCGAGATCACGGTCGCCGCCAAATTAGGCTTGCCCGACCCCACCATGAATGCCCGCCTGCGCGCCGCGGTCATCGCGGCGCGTGCGGAAAACATGACCAAGGACAGTATCGAGCGCGCCATCAAGAAGGCCCAGGGCGGCGACGGTGAAGCCTATGACGAGATCCGCTACGAGGGATACGGGCCGGGCGGCGTCGCCGTCATCGTCGAGGTCCTGACCGACAACCGCAACCGCACCGCTTCCGATGTGCGCTCCACTTTCACCAAGCACGGCGGCAACCTGGCCGAGACCGGCGCGGTGTCGTTCATGTTCGATCATGTCGGCGTGATCGAATACGATTCCAAGGTCGCCTCGCCCGACGCGATGCTGGAGGCCGCGATCGACGCCGGCGCCGACGACGTGGTGTCGCATGAGGGTGGGCATGAAATTTATGCCAGCCAGGCGAGCTTCCGCGAGGTCGCCAAGTCGCTGGAAGCCAAATTCGGCGAGCCGCGCAAGGCGGCGCTGACCTGGAAGCCGCAGAACACGGTGCCGGTGGATGACGAGAAGGGCGAGAAGCTGTTCAGGCTGATCGAGACCCTCAACGAGCACGACGACGTGCAGAATGTCTATGCCAACTTCGAGGTGTCGGACGCGCTGGTCACCCGAATGGGCGCCTAGCGCATGATCCCGAAAAGGTGACTGCGGGGAGCGGGAGGCGAGCTTTACGCCGCCTGGATCTGTCGCACGAAGTTTTCGACGCGGGTGCGCACGTTGCCGGCCTGGGCCGACACCGCCTGGGCGGCGGCGAGCACCTCGGCGGCCGTCTTGCCGGAGTTCTCGGCCACCTGGCTGACGCCGGCGATGTTGTGCGACACCTCGGCGGTGCCGGTCGCCACATCCTGGGCGTTGCGGGCGATCGCGTGGGTGGTGGCGTCCTGCTCCTCGACCGCGGCCGCGATCGTCGCATTGATGCCGTCGATCTGCGCGATGACCTCGCCGATGTCCTGGATCGCGCCGACCGCGTCGCGCGTGAGCTGCTGGATCGATTTGATCTGGGTGGTGACGTCCTCGGTCGCCTTGGCGGTCTGATGGGCGAGCAGCTTGACCTCCGAGGCCACGACCGCAAATCCCTTGCCGGCCTCGCCCGCGCG
>DATBBS010000308.1:0-2097 GCA_036270895.1 Xanthobacteraceae bacterium | reverse complement strand
CGGCGACGCGGCCAGCTTTCGGGGAAACAACAATCAGTACCAGGTCCGGCCCGCCGGCAACGCGGTCAACCTGGAGGACGAGATGCTCAAGATCGCGCAAAACAACATGGACTATCAGGCCGCGACCCAGCTCTACAGCCGGGGTCTCAACCTGATCAAGACCGCGATCGGCAGCAAGGGCTAGATCGGCCGGAGGTGACTCATGGATTTCGTGAAATCGATCGCCATCGCGGCTTCGGGGCTGCGCGCCCAGGCCGGGCGCATGCGGGTGATCTCGGAAAACATCGCCAATTCGGATTCGACCGCGCAGACGGCGGGGGGAGATCCCTACCGCCGCCGGATACCGACCTTCCGCGCCGAGCTCGATCGTTCGCTCGAGGCGAAGGTCGTGTCGCTCGGCCCGGTCCGCAACGACCCGAGCCAATTCCAGGTCAGGTTCGAGCCGGGCCACCCGGCCGCCGATGCGGCCGGCAACGTCAAATATCCCAACGTCAATCCGCTGGTCGAAATGACCGACATGCGCGACGCCCAGCGATCCTATGAGGCGAACGTCAACGTCGTCGGCGCGACCCGCCGCATGATCCAACGCACGCTCGACATCCTGCGCGGCTGACAAGGACCTGGATCATGGCGACACCCGGAATTGCCGCAAGCGCCTACGCCCAAGTGGCGCGCATCACCGATGCGTCCGCCGGCCTCGGCGGCCTCAACAAGGCGATCGGCGACGCGGCCGGCCAAGGCCCGAGCTTCGGCTCGCTGCTCAAGGACGCGCTCGGCGCGGTCAGCTCGGCGGGGGCGAAATCGGATGCCCAGACGCAGGCCATGGTGACCGGCCAAAAATCCAACCTCGTCGACGTGGTGACGGCGGTCGCAGAAACCGAGACCGCCATCACCACATTGGTGTCGGTGCGCGACAAGGTCATCGCCGCCTACCAACAGATCATGCAGATGCCGATCTGATCGCCGAGGCATGGCGAGACCGGCCGGACCGCGCCGAAAAAGCGCGGGCCGGAATATGCCCGCAAAACCGTCAGGAGACGCCATGACCGGACCCGAAGTGCTCGACGTCGCGCGCGACGCGATCATGACATTGGTCCTGGTGTCGAGCCCGCTGATGCTCGTCGGCCTGGTCGTCGGCGTCGTGATCTCGCTGTTCCAGGCGCTGACGCAAATCCAGGAAATGACGCTCGTCTTCGTGCCGAAGATCCTCGCGATCTTCGTCGCCATGCTGCTCGCCCTGCCGTTCATGGCCGATCACCTGCACAGCCACATGACGCGGCTTGCGGCGCGCATCGCCGGCGGCTGAGCGCAATGCGCGTCGACATCTCGTTTCTGCCGGCGCTGGCCGCGGCTTTTCTGCTGGTATTCGCGCGCATCGGCACCATGCTGATGCTGCTGCCGGGCCTCGGCGAGCTGATGGTGCCGGCGCGCGTCCGGCTGACCTCGGCGCTCGTGCTCGCCGCCGTCATGCTGCCGCTCCACCGCGCCGCCTATCAGATCGATCTGCAGTCGATCGGGCCGCTGCTCGTCATGCTGGGGGAGGAGCTTCTGATCGGCGCCGTGCTCGGGATGACGGCGCGGCTCACCATCGCGGCGCTGCAGGTCACCGGATCGGTGGTGGCCCAGCAGCTCGGCCTGGGCTTCGTCACCGCCGTCGACCCCACCCAGGGCCAGCAGGGCGTGATCATCGGGAATTTCCTCACCATCCTGGGGCTCGCGCTCCTGTTCGCGACCAACCTGCATCACCTGGTGATCGCCGCGCTCGACGACAGCTACACCCTGTTCGCTCCGGGCGAGGTGCCGCTCACCGGCGACATGGCGGCGCTCATGACGCGGACGCTCGCCGGCGCGTTCCGCGTCGGCGTGCAGCTCTCGGCGCCGTTTCTGGTGTTCGGCCTCCTGTTCAACCTCGGCCTCGGGTTGCTGTCGCGGCTGATGCCGCAGATGCAGGTGTTTTTCGTCGGCATGCCGCTCTCGATCCTGGCGGGCTTCATGATGCTGTTTCTGCTGATCTCCGCCATGATGGGGACCTACCTGGGCAGCGTGGAAGGCGTCTTGCGCGATCTCGCGCCGCACGCCGGCGCGGTGAGGTAGCGC
>DATBBS010000307.1:0-33718 GCA_036270895.1 Xanthobacteraceae bacterium | reverse complement strand
CTCGCGGGATTGCGCGCTCATCTCCACGCCCTGCTGCCGGACTATGCCCGGCCGCTGTTCCTGCGCGTCTGCGGCGAGCTCGCAGTCACGATGACGTTCAAGCAGAAGAAGATCGACCTGGTGGCGCAAGGCTTCGATCCGGCCGGAACCTCGGATGCGATCTATTTCGATGATCCACAGACAGGCGCGTTCGTGCCGATCGACCCCGTCCGTTACGCGCGGATCGTCAGCGAGGCCGTCAGGCTGTGATTCGCTTCCGACGGCAAACCGGGGATATGTTCCGATGAACAATGCCGAAGACCTCGCGACCCCGCAAAGCGTGCTTGCCTTCTGGCGCGCCGGCGGCCCGGACAAATGGTTCGAGAAGGACGTTGGTTTCGATGCCGAGATCAACAGGCGCTTCCGCGGAACCTACGAGGCCGCAGCCGCGGGCGAGCTGCCCTGGGACGAAAACCCGCAAGGCGCGCTCGCCCTCGTCATCGTGCTCGACCAGTTTCCGCGCAACATGTTCCGCGACAGCGCCCGCGCCTTCGCGACCGATCCGTTGGCGCATGAGGTGGCGTCGCGCGCGATCGCGCGCGGCTTCGATCAGCTCATCCCGCTGGCCGAGCGGATGTTCTTCTATCTGCCGTTCGAGCATTCGGAAGATCTCGCCGACCAGGAGCGCTCCGTCGCGCTCAACCGCGCCAGCGGCGACGCGGATGCGACCAAATGGGCCGAACTGCATGCCGACATCATTCGCCGCTTCGGCCGTTTCCCGCATCGGAACGCAGTGCTCGGCCGCGTCACCACGGCGGAGGAGCAGGCTTTTTTGGATAGTGGCGGTTTCGCCGGGTAACGAAGAATGGCCGTCGCACTCCGGCTGAACATGGGGCCGTCCACGGCCTACCGGACCGCAGGCCGATGGGCTAGCATCGGAGCCAATCAGCGAGGAAACAGCGTGGTCGCCGGACCGACGTCGGGCGGCCGCCGCAGGAGGAACGTATGAAGAGGCTTTTTGCGGCCGTCACGGCCATACTGTTTTGCGCCGCCGGCGCGAGCGCCCAGCAGAACTATCCCGCCGACTACGCCAAGATCGTCGATGCGGCCAAAAAAGAAGGCAAGCTGGTGGTCTACTCGACCACCGACGCCGCCTCCGCGGGAGCGCTGCTCAAGGACTTCCAGTCGCTCTATCCCGGGGTCCAGGTCGAGTATTCCGATCTCAACTCGACCGAGCTCTACAACCGCTTCATCGCCGAGGCGGCGGCCGGCAGCGGCACCGCCGATCTGCTGTGGTCATCGGCCATGGACCTGCAGGTCAAGCTCGTCGCCGATGGTCAGGCGCTGACCTATGGGTCGCCGGAAATTCCGGCGCTGCCGAAATGGGCGGTGTGGAAGGACCAGGCCTACGGCACGACCTACGAGCCGATCGCGTTCATCTATAACAAGCGCCTGGTGCCGCCCGAGGACGTCCCGCAGGATCACGCGGCGCTGCTCCGCCTCCTCACCACCAAGACCGACGCCTACAAGGGCAAGGTCACGGGCTACGATCCCGAGCGTTCGGGCGTCGGCTATCTGTTCGTCAACGAGGACCTTAAATATTTCCCGCAGGCCTGGGACCTGTTCAAGGCCTTCGGCAAGGCCGGCATCAAGGTCTACACCAGCGCCGGCGCGATGATCGAGCGGGTCTCCTCCGGCGAGCACACCATCGGCTACGGGATCTTCGGATCCTATGCGCTCGCGCGCTCGAAGAAGGATCCCAATATCGGCATCATCCTGCCGAAGGACTATACGCTGATCACCTCGCGCGTCGCCTTCATCTCCAAGCAGGCCAAGAACCCCAACGCCGCCAAGCTGTTTCTGGATTATCTCCTCTCCAAGCGCGGGCAGAACATCATCGCCAACCAGGCCGATCTCTATACCTTGCGCACCGACATTGACGGCGAGGCGACGGCCAAACGCGTCGGCGAGCTCATCGGCGACAAGGCTCGGCCAGTCCCCATCAGCGACGAGCTCTTGGCCAATCTCGACACCAAGAAACGCCTGCAGTTCATCAAGCTGTGGCAGGCCGCCATGAAGGGGCAGTGAGCCAAAGGGCGGGCGCGCCATGAGCACGCGGCTCTTCCGCTTCGCCGTTATCGCGCTCACCGCGCTGGCGGTGCTGGCGCCGCTCTCGCTTGTCTTCTATCAGAGCTTCCTCGACGAGCCCTTCTTCCAGCCAGGCGCCAAGCTCGGGCTCGACGCCTACGCCTTCGTGCTGGGCGAGGAGGATTTCTGGACCGCCTTCTTCACCACGGTCGCGATCGCGGCCGGCATGACGGTCATCGCGGTGCCGCTCGGCGCCGTGCTGGCCTTTCTGATGGTGCGCACCGACGTGCCGGCCCGCGGCCTGCTCGAGCCACTGATCCTGGTGCCGATCTTCGTCTCCGCGGTGGTCATTGCATTCGGCTACGTGGTGGCGCTCGGTCCGGTCGGAATCTTCTCCACGCTGGCGAAGTCGGCATTCGGCGTCGTGCCGTGGAATCTCTATTCCCTGCCCTCGCTGATCGCGATCGCCGGTCTCACCCACGTGCCGCATGTCTATCTCTACACCGCGGCGGCGCTACGCGGGCTTGGCACCGATCTCGAGGAGGCAGCGCGCGTCGCCGGCGCCAATCCGCTGCGGGTCGCGATCGACGTCAGCCTGCCGATGGTGCTGCCCGCGATCCTGTTCGCCGGCGTGCTGGTGTTCTTCCTCGGCTTCGAGCTGTTCGGCCTGCCGCTCGTGCTCGGCGATCCGCAGGGCGTGCTGGTGCTTTCGACGTATCTCTACAAGCTCACCAACATCCTCGGCACCCCGTCCTATCAGCTCATGGCGGTGGTGGTGGTGGCGATCGTCGCCGTGACGGCGCCGCTGGTCTATCTTCAGCGCCTGCTGCTGCGCCAATCCCAGCGCTACGTCTCGGTGCGGGGCAAGGGCCTCAAGGTGATCCCGCTCCGGCTCGGTGCCTGGCGCTGGCCGGCCGTCGCCGTCATCGTGCTGTGGTTCTGTGTCACCGTCGCGGTGCCGCTGATCGGCATCACGGTGCGTTCCTTCGTGGTCACCTGGGGCGAAGGCGTCAACCTGCTCGACGTGCTGACGCTCGACCATTACCGCGAGATCCTCGATTACCCCAACATCGTGCGCGGCGTCGTCAACACGTTCGCGATCGGCGTGATCGGCGGTGTCGCCTCCGTCGCCTGCTACACCGCGATCGCGCTGGCGGTGCATCGCTGGTCGTCGGGATGGACGCGCGTGGTCGACTACCTGGTGATGCTGCCGCGCGCCATGCCGGGCCTGGTGGCCGGCCTCGCTCTTTTGTGGGTATTCCTGTTCTTCAAGCCGCTGTCGCCCCTGCGCTCCACCATGGTGTCGATCTGGCTCGCCTATACGATCGTGTGGGTTGCTTACGGGATGCGGCTGGTGTCCGGCACACTGCTGCAGGTCGGCCCCGAGCTCGAGGAAGCGGCCCGCACGGTCGGCGCGACCGACATGCAGGTCAAGCGCGACGTCACCCTCCCGTTGATCCGCACCGGCATGATCGCGAGCTGGCTGCTGATCTTCCTGATCTTCGTGCGCGAATACTCGACCGGCATCTATCTGCTCGGACCCGGCACCGAGGTGATCGGCTCGCTGCTGGTGTCGCTGTGGGGAACCGGCGCGGTCGATCTCGTGTCCGCTCTGTCCGTCGTCAATGTGGTCATGATCGGCGCCGGCCTTGCCGTCGCGATCCGTCTCGGGGTGCGCCTCCATGGCTGAGCTCGTCGTACGTGATCTCAAGCTTCGCCTGGGCGACAACGAGATCCTCAAGGGCGTCTCGCTGGTGGTGCCGCGCGGCGAAGTCGTCGCCCTGCTCGGACCGTCAGGCAGCGGCAAGACCACCCTCTTGCGCGCGGTCGCCGGCCTCGAGCAGCCCTATGCGGGTTCGGTCGCGATCGGCGACACGGTCTTCTTCGACGCGGCCCGCAAGATCGACGTGCCGGCCGAGAAACGCGGGCTCGGGCTCGTGTTCCAGTCCTATGCGCTATGGCCGCACCGCAGCGTGTTCGACAACGTCGCCTACGGCCTCAAGCTGCGCAAGGTCGCGGGCGCCGAGATCCGGCAACGGGTCGACAAGGCGTTGGCGCAGATCGGGCTCGCTCATCTGGCCGAGCGTTTCCCCCACCAGCTGTCGGGCGGTCAGCAGCAGCGCGTGGCCCTGGCCCGTGCGCTGGTCTACGAGCCGCCCGTGATCCTGCTCGACGAGCCGCTGTCGAATCTCGACGCCAAGCTGCGCGAGGAAGCGCGCGCATGGCTGCGCCAGCTCATCGTCACGCTCAATCTCTCGGCGCTCTGCGTCACCCACGACCAGGTCGAGGCCATGGCCATCGCCGACCGCATCACGCTGCTCAATGCCGGCACGATCGAGCAGGAAGGCAAGCCGATCGAGCTCTACACCGCGCCGAAAAGCCTGTTCACCGCCGAGTTCATGGGCAGCAACAACCGCCTGCCCGGCCAGCTCAAGGAGAAATTCGGCGAACGCGCGGCGCTCATGGTGGAGGGCATTCGCCTCGACGGTATGCTGCGATGCGCCACCACGATCGGCGGCGACGCGATCGGGGTGATCCGGCTCGAGCGTGTGCGCATCGCCGATGGCCCGGGACCGAACCGCATCCCGATGACGTTGCAGACCCAGATGTATCTCGGCGAGCGCTGGGAGCTCGTCTTCTCGCGTGGGGACCTCAGCGTGCGTGTCTACGCGCCGGCACCGCTGCCCGCGGGCGAGCACCAGGTCGAATTCCCGGCCGATGCCCTGTGGGTGTTCTGAGAGCGCAAACCCGTCGCGGCGGCGCTGCGCGATCGTCTGAAACGATTTATTCACCTTATATCATATCCGGTTCGCATTTTGGACTGCGAACCGGCGCCCACTTCGCGGGAAAATGCTCCGACGCGCCGACCACGCCCAACCAAACCTTAACGCGCGCTTGCTATTTCTTGCCGCATGCTGGCCCCGCTCGAAACCGCGATCACGACCGAATGGCGTCCGCTCGCCGGGCTCGCCGGCATAGCGGCCGAATGGCGCGGGCTCGCGCGCCGCTCCGCCGAGCCGAACATCTTTTATGAGCCCGCTTTTGCGCTGGCGGCCGCGCCGGTGCTCGGGCCGGATGCCGGCGCCGTGCTGGTGCGCTCGCTCGAGCCGCGCCGCCTGATCGGACTGTTTCCCTGCCGGGTCGAGAAGCGGCGCTACGGCATCCGCCTGCCCCTGCTTTCAGGCTGGACGCACCCCTATGCGCCGCTCGGCACCCCCCTGGTCGATCGCGACGCCATCCATCTCGCGATTTCCGCCTTTCTGGACCACGTCGCGGATGACGATGCGCTGCCGAAGCTCTTGTTGATGTCCTGCCTGGTCGACGGCGGAGCGGTCGCCGCCGCGCTCGACGACGCGCTCGCGCAACGGGGCGGACGCCGGATCGACGTCGGCCGCCACCAGCGCGCGCTCCTCGCCCCGGCGGGCGAGCGCGCCGGCTATGTCGAGACGGTGCTCGGCGACAAGCGACTCAAGAAGCTCGAGCGTCAGCGCAGGCGGCTCGCCAAGGACGGTACCGTTGCGTTCGAGCTCGCCACCTCACCCGCGGATGTGCGCGCCGGGCTGGCGGATTTTTTCGCGCTCGAGGCGAGCGGCTGGAAGGGCGCCGCCGGGACCGCGGCCGCGCAGACGCCGGCGATCCGTCAATTCATGGAGACGGCCGTCGTCGGGCTCGTGGCGCAAGGACAGGCCAGCGTTGCTTGCCTCGTCCATGCGGGGCGCACGATCGCGGCCGACATCGTGTTGCGCGCCGCCGAGGGCGCCTGGATCTGGAAGGTCGCCTATGACGAGGCCTTTGCCCAGGCTTCGCCCGGCGTGCTGCTGGCACTCGAGGCGACCCGCACGCTGCTCGCCGATCCGACGCTGGCGTGGTGCGATTCCTGCGCCGGGCCCGATCACCCGATGATCGGCCGCCTCTGGGGCGAGCGCCGGTCAATCGTGGACCGGCTGATCGCACTCGAGCCGGGTCTCGGCTTCGCGGCCGCGCGCCGGATCGAGCCGATGCGGCGTCGCATGGTCGCGACGGCGCGGCGGGCGCGCGATCTCGTGCGGCGCGGCTGATCGTCGGCCGGCGCCCCAACGCGGGGCAGACGGCAGATCGGTCAGTCGCCCAGATGCGCGAGAAGGACCGGGGTTGCGTCCCCGGCCCGAGCGACTCCCGCCAACATCGAAGCCCCATAGGCGTGGGCGACGGCGAACAGAAGGAGCGCTGCGGTCAGCCAGAATTTTTCGCGTGACGACATTTTGGATCTCCGGGTTTTCACGTGTTCAGGAACCGCGGCGGCCATGGCCCGGCTGCGCTTCGAAGCGCTCGCCAGCCGGTGTCCAGCCGGGAATCAGGTGCCGATGGCGCGCGATTTCGCGCTCGGCCTGTATTCGTCGCGATTCGTGCAGCGCGTGAATGAAGCGCGCACAGGCACGCGCGATGCGGGACTTGGCATTGGCTGCAGCCGCGCCCGGCATGGCCGCGAAATCAACCGTCGCCTTCGACCGCAATGTTTCGGCCAGACCACTGTACTGCAAAAGCATGGGAGACCCCTTTTCGGCTGGGTGCTGCAGGAACGCGGTCTGAGTAGCATCGGGTTTGCGGAGGGCGTGTGAATTGGTTCACACGGCCGGAAAGAATTTCTTTCAGGTCGTCCGCGGGGCGCTATGCCGGAGGCTCGGGTTACGCCTGCTCCCGCAGCAATCTGCGGATCACCTTGCCGGTGGACGTCATCGGCATCTCGTGGATGAAGGCGATTTCGCGCGGGTATTCGTGCGCGGAGAGGCGAGTCTTGACGAAAGTCTGGATCTCTTTTGCGAGCGCGTCCGAGGCCGTCGCGCCGGGCTTGAGGACCAGGAAGGCTTTGACGATCTCGGTGCGCACTGGATCGGGCTTGCCCACGACCGCGGCGAGCGCGACCGCCGGATGACCGATCAGGCAATCCTCGATCTCGCCCGGGCCGATGCGGTAGCCCGCTGAGGTGATCACATCGTCGTCGCGGCCCACGAAGGTGAAATAGCCTTGATCGTCGACCACGCCCTGGTCGCCCGTCGTCATCCAATCGCCGATGAATTTCTGTCGCGTCGCCGCTGGGCTGCCCCAATATTCCAGGAACATGACGGGGTCGGGGCGCTTGACCGCCACCTGGCCTAGCTCGCCCGGCGCACAGCACGAGCCGTCCCAGCGGATCACCGCGACGGTGTGGCCCGGCACCGGTTTGCCGATCGCGCCTGCCCGCGAGACGCCGATGAGGGCGCAGCTCGAAAGGACGAGATTGCATTCGGTCTGGCCGTAGAACTCGTTGATCACCAGGCCGAGCGCGGACTTGCCCCACTCGTAGGTCTCCGCTCCGAGCGCCTCGCCGCCCGAGCCGACGGTGCGCAACGCCAAGGCGTAACGCCCGCGCGGGCTGCCGGCCGAGCGCAACATCCGCAGTGCGGTCGGCGGAATGAACGCGTTGCGTACGCCTGCTTTCGCCATCAGGGCAAAAGCTTCCTCGGGATCGAACTTGTCGAGGCGGGCCGCCACCACCGGCACGCCATAGCGCAGGCTCGGCAGCAGGCAGTCGAGCAGACCGCCTGCCCAGGCCCAGTCGGCCGGCGTCCAGAAGCGGTCGCCCGGCTGCGGAAAGAAGTCATGCGGCATCTCGATGCCCGGCAGATGCCCGATCAGCACCCGATGGGCATGCAGCGCGCCCTTGGGCTGGCCGGTCGTGCCCGAGGTGTAGATCATCATGGCGGGATCGTCGGGTGCGGTCGCGACCGGCGTGAAATCAGATGCCGCGCGCGCCAGCATGTCGGCAAAGCCGAGTGCCCCGTCGGCGGCGCCGTCGATCGACAGGACGAGCGCCAGGTCCGGCAGACCGGCACGGATCTCCGCCAGCTTGGCCAGTCCGGACGCATTGGTGATGAGCGCCCTTGCGCCCGCATTGTCCAGGCGGTAGCGCAACGCATCGATGCCGAACACGGTCGCGAGCGGCAACGCGATCGCGCCGAGCTTGTAGATCGCGACGTGGATCGCGGCCACCTCGGGGCCTTGCGGCAGCAGGATGGCGACGCGGTTGCCGCGCTCTACGCCGTTGGCGCGCAGCGCATGGGCGAGCCGGTTCGAGGTTTCGCGCAGCCACCCATATGTCAACTCATCACGGCGACCGTCCGGCCGGACATGGATAAGGGCGAGCTTGTCGGGAGAGAGCGCCGCCCAGCGATCGCACACCTCGATCCCGATATTGTAGGTCGCCGGCAGATCCCAGCGAAATTGCCGGTAGAGCGCGTCGTAGTCGCGGGAATCGGGAAGGACGGGGCGGCCCGGTGTCATAGCGCGGACCCTACTGATTGGCTGATCGAGGGTCCAGCGCGCCCGCCATTGCTCGAAATTTTCTCTGCCGGTCGTCCGGGATCGCAAGAGCGCCAGAAGTGACCTGACGAGCGATGAGCCGAGCAAGGCTCATCGCTGCATGTCGGTCATTCTTACTTCGCGGGCGAAGACCCCGGATCAGTCAGGGTGCGGCGGTGCCGTGGGCCCGGTTTCCGGAGAGGTCAGACGATGCGGGTGAAGACGCCCACGATCGCGCCGATCACGAGCGAGATGATGATCGCGCAGACCACGACAGCGGCGGCGTAGCCGGTCGACTTCTCTTGTGGCGCCTTCATCAGCGGCGGCAATCCGAGCCACAGGAGGTAGAGTCCGTAGAGGCCGAGAATGCCGAGCAGCCTGAGCCCGGGAATAAGCGAGAAGACGCCCGCGAGCCACACCGGCGTCATCGAATAGACCGCGAGCTTCAGGGCGTTGGGCTGATTCTTCTGTCCCTTGAATGTGGGTGCCAAGGCGTCGATGATGAGCGCCATCACATACACCATCGCGAACGCCAGCAGATATTGGATAAGCGCCGAGGCAATGCCGGACACGATCCCGACCCGGACCGTTCCGACGATCGGCACGGTGATTCCGACGATCGAACCGCCGATGAAGCCGCACACCGCTGGGATAGCGGCGAGAATGGCCACATAATTCGCAAACAGATAGGCGGGATCGCCGGGCTCCCGCTCGATCACGAGCCATTCCGTCTTCGGCGTCAGCAGGATCGCTTTTACCCGCTCGATGATATCCATGATGTCCCCCCTGATGCGGCCCGCTGAGGCCCTCGCTGGCACGCAATGATGATGCCGGATCGAAAAGGTAACATTCTCCGGGCAGGCGCGGAAGTTTTCCTGCCCTGTGGATAAACCGCCCCCTGGGGGCCAGGCGCATGCTGCAATCCGTCACTGCCTCGGCAGCGCCGAAACGGCGACCCGGACGCTGCCTTCGGCCTCGGCGACGATGCGGAGGATTTTCGAGTCATACTCGATGTCGACCAGACGCAGGCCGGTCACGGCGGCGTCGACCTGCATGCCCGGCTCGGCCTGGCGGAACTCGGCGAGCGCCGCGCCAATGCTTTGCCCGGCATTGGCCGCGAAGGGCTTGAGATCGACCATGGCGTTGTCGCCGAGCGCCGCCTGCAGATAGGGCATCGCCGCCCTGGCGGCCGCGCCGAGCAACCCGAAGGCCGCTTCCGACTGCACGTCCAGCGCGATGTCGGCGAGCCGCAGGATCTGGTGCTCGCGGTCGAGCACAGGGCGGCCCCATACATGCACGGTCGCCTCGGCACCGAAGCCGAAGAAGGTCTTGCGCTCACGCGCCCGGATGCGCAGCGAGATCAGCAGGCGGTCGTCCGACGGCGCGACCGTGGCGCCGAGCACCGTGATAGCGAAGGAGCCGCTGTTGTCCTCCGGGAAATTGCGCCCCTTGAGCTGCGCATTCAGGATGCGGTTGACCTCGGTGAATGGAACGTCGATCGGCACGCCGATGGCGATGCGGCCCTGGTCGACCTGCTGCACGATCTGGAGCTGCGACGGGAAGGGGCAATCCGGCTTGCTCTCGCTCGGTGTCACGCGCGTCTCGGCCTGCAGCCCGAGCGTCAGCGTGACGGCGTTCTGGTCGATCCGTGGCTGCGCCGAGAAGGCGCGCACGGGCTTGACCTCGAGCCACAGGTCGGGCGCATCGGGCCCCACGCCCTTGAGCGAGATCGAGCGGCACATCTTGGCCCATTCGCGCCGGGCCGCGAGTTCGAGCGCGGGATCGTTGCGGATCCGGCCCGCAAGCACGCCCGTCTGCTCGTTGACGGTGCGCTCGAGCATCGGCTTGACCTCGTTGGCGAGGTTGAGCTTGAGTCCGGCGATCGACAGCGCGCCGTCTCCCATCGCGACCTGGGCATTGAGATTGGGGTCGATGCGCCAATTGGTGCCGATGATCGGACGCGACGAGACCGTGACGGTGCCGCGCAGATCGGCGCGCTGGTCGAGCGTCTTGCCGGCCAGGTTCTGCAGGCCCTGTCCCAGATTGCTGCTCAACAGGCCGCCCAATGCGCCACTGACCGCGCCGCCGACGTTGGCCGCCTGGGTGCCGAGCTGCCCGGTGACGCGCAGCGTGCCGTTGAGGGTGGTGGAGATCGTGAGCGCCTCGGTCCGTCCCGCGACCGCTATCGGGCCGCGCGCCAGCGTCCAGCCGATGTCAGCCTTGCCGAGCAGCTCGGCCAGCGGATTGTCGCGCTTGCCGGCGAGGTCGCGCGGCGCCTGCCGCTCCATGGTGTCGCGGATCGCCGTGAGCGCGACCGCGATCGGCGCCGTGACGGTGGACATGCGGGTCGCCGCCTTGAGCGGAGTCATCACGGCGAGCGTCGGCGGCCGGTTGGCGGCGCCCGGCAACAAGGCGTCGAGCCCCCACAGGGCGGCAGCGAAAGACGCCATCAGCACGAGCGCGCCCGCCGCGATCCGGCGGACGCCGAACCCGACGATTGAGTCGCGCAAGTCCGCAAGCATGTGGCGTCCCCCGCGGGATTCGAACCCCCGGTCATTAGAGCATTTTCCGGCCCAATAGGCACCCGTCCGCTGCGGAAAAACGCGTGTCCGGGGCGGTCATAACACTGAGCCATTCGACCGGCGACGTTGCGGCATGAATTTATTGAATGAGCCAAGCGCTGCGGCCGATGCTAGAAACCGGCCCCAATCAACCTGGACGACCACGTGAAACCCATCTCACCTGCCGGAACCGGCGTGGACTCCACCTATGCCTGGCTGCGCCTGACTGCCGCGGTGGTGCTCGGCACCATCGGGAGCGTCGGCATGTGGTCGGTGCCGGTCGCGCTGCCTGCCGTGCAGGCCGACTTCGCGGTCGCGCGCGCCGACGCTTCGCTGCCCTACACGCTCGCCATGATGGGGTTTGCGTTCGGCGGCGTCGTCATGGGGCGGCTGTCGGATCGCTTCGGCATCGTGCTTCCCGTCATTGTGGCGGCCGCCGCGCTCAGCCTCGGCTATGTGGCGGCCGGCTATGCGACCAGCCTGGGGGTCTTCGCGTTCGCCTATGTGCTGATCGGGTTCGGCGCCTCCGCCACCTTCGGTCCGGTCATGGCGGATCTGTCGCAATGGTTCACCCGCCGGCGCGGCATCGCAGTCGCGATTGCCTCCTCCGGCAATTATCTCGCCGGCACCATCTGGCCGCCCGTCATCCAGCACTTCATCGCGGACGCGGGCTGGCGGGCGACCCACATCGGCATCGGAATTTTCTGCGCGCTCTCGGTGCTGCCGCTGGTGCTGGCGCTGCGGCGACGGACCCCGTCACATCACGCCGACGCGAGCGCAACCGCGATCGCCGCGCAGGGGTCGCTGGGCCTGACGCCCAATGCGTTGCAGGCCCTGTTGTGCGTCGCCGGTCTCGCCTGCTGCGTCGCCATGGCGATGCCCCAGGTCCATATCGTGGCCTATTGCGGCGACCTCGGCTACGGACCGGCGCGCGGCGCCGAGATGCTCTCGCTGATGCTCGGCTTCGGCATCGTGAGCCGGCTCGCGACCGGTTTCATCGCGGACCGCGCTGGCGGGGTCGCGACGCTGCTCATGGGATCGGCGCTGCAGGGCGTCGCCCTGCTGCTTTACTTCTCCTTCGACGGGCTGGCGTCGCTCTACGTCATCTCGGCGCTGTTCGGCCTGTTCCAGGGCGGCATCGTGCCGAGCTACGCCATCATCATCCGGGAATACTTCCCGCCACGCGAGGCCGGCACCCGCATCGGCCTCGTCATCATGGCGACGCTGTTCGGCATGGCGCTCGGCGGCTGGATGTCGGGCGCGATCTTCGACTATGCCGGCTCCTACCGGGCCGCCTTCGCCAACGGGCTCGCCTGGAACCTGCTCAACGTCACCATCGCGACGTGGCTGCTGCTGCGGAGCCGGACCAGGATGGCCTTCGCGTAGCAGCGAGCGGGCAAGGGATCGGCATGGCAGGATCATCCGGCAAGCGTGCGAGCACGCAGGTCTCGACAGTCATCAAGGCGTCGCGCGATGCCGTATACCAGGCCTGCCTCGATCCGGATGCCCTCACCAGTTGGCGAGTGCCCGACAACATGACCGGTCGTGTGCACGCCTTCGAAGCGCACGAAGGCGGCACCTATCGGATGTCGCTCACCTACCAAAACCCGGCGCATTCGCCTGGCGGCAAGACTTCGCGTGACACCGACACGTTCCAAGGCCGATTCGTGGAATTGGTACCTGACGAGAAGATCGTGGAAGTCGTCACATTCGAATCGCACGACCCGGGCTTCGCCGGCGACATGAAAATCACCACGCTCCTCGCCGATGCCAGCGAAGGAACCCGAATAACAATATTGTGCGAGGACATCCCGACGGGCGTTCGGCCCGAGGACAACGAAAAGGGCTGTCAGCAATCCCTGCGGAAGTTGGCCGCGCTCGTCGAGACTTCCAGTCGACGCACAGCGACGCCTTAAACCCGTCGGTCTTCGGCGCAGCCTCGTGCTCGCTCCTCATCGCCCGCGACAAAGATCCCAGAAGCCGGGCGCGCGGCCGCTCCGATCGACGTAGTACCAGCAATAGCCGGGGGGCGGGACGCGGCCCTCCCCGCCGAAGCCGTAATCCGACCCATGAGGTGTCGCCGCACGCCCAATCTATGCGTTACTGCCGTAAGATTGGTAAACACGCGTTTCTGCAGTTGCGTCAAAGCGTTGCTTCTGTCGCGGCGATGCTTCTGGCATCGCGCCGCAACGGCTTGGTGAGGTTGTGGTGGCGACCCCCGCCTCAGTCCGCCTTGATATTCGCCGCCTTGATGATCGGCCACCACTTCTCGGTCTCGGCCTTGTGGTAGGCGGCGAGCGCGGCCGGCGTCTGCTGATCGCGCGGCACCACCTCGTGACCGAGCTCGGTCAGACGCGCCCGCACGGTCGGATCGGCGAGGGTTTCCACGATGGCGGCGTTGAGCTTGGCGACGATGTCCTGCGGCGTTCCCTTTGGGGCCCACAAGCCGTGCCAGAACGGAAACTGCACGCCCGGCACGCCGGCCTCGTCGATGGTCGGAACGTCCGGCGCCGCGAACCAACGGCGATCCAGCAGCACCCCGTAAGCCTTGATACTGCCGGCGCGATATTGCGACAGCGTCTGGCCCGCTTCCGGGCATGAGAGGTCGATCTGGCCGGCCAGCAGATCCTGCATCACCGGAGCCGCGCCCCGATAGGGCACGTATTGCAGCTGCACCCCTGCCTTGTTGGCAAAATAGACCAAGCACATATGGGCGCCGCTGCCGGCGCCGATGGTTCCGGCCGTGGCGTTCGGGTGAGTCTTGAGCCAGGCGATCAGCTCCTGGAGGTTTTGCGCCGGAAGGTCCTTGCGGCCGATGATCCACATCGTGCCGACCGAGAGCAGCGACAGCGGCTGGAGATCGGTGCGCAGGTCGAACGGCAGCTGGTACATCGCGCCGCCTCCGACATTCGACGTCCACTGGCCGATGCCGATGGTGTAGCCGTCGGGTGCGGAGCGGAAAAGTCGCGTGAGCCCGATGGTGCCGCCCGCGCCCGCCACATTCTCGGCGATCACGGGCTGACCGAGCGAGACCCGCAGGTGGTCGCTCACGATACGGGCGATGATGTCGGTGACGCCGCCGGCCGGGAACGGCACGATCAGCGTGATGGGCCGGGACGGATAGCCTTGGGCCGAGGCCTCGCGGACGCCGGAGAGCCCCGACACGAGGCCCATGAGGGCGAGCAGCCCGAGGAACCAGTTTCGCATTCACGCCTCCCGTGGAGCCTTTTTTATCAGCGCATGGTCTTGTGCGAAAAGTCTGCAACTTTCCGCCATCATGTGCCAGCACAGGCAACCGCACCAGACGCACGGCCCGGGCGGATCGTCGCGGCAAATCGCGTCGGTGTATTTCTTGAGGCCCGGGCTTGCGGCTGCGGCTTACTCCAAGAACCCCTTGTTCTTGATGCAGCGCTCGATCTGCATCGCCCGCATGGTGTTGGCCATCTGGCCGGCCGGCCGGCGCGCATAGGAGGCGGCTTTGCATTTGGCGGCCATCACCGGATCGTCCGGCGCCGAGGGCGCCTGCGGCTGCGGGGCCGGCATCGCCCCGCCCAGCATCCCCGCGGCGCGGACGGGCACGGTGAAGCCGAACACACAGACGCTAACGAGCAACAGACAGATCATCTTCATGGGCGGGCCCGATTCGTTCGTGCTGGAATCTGGCTAACACCGAATCCGCCGATCCGCAAAGCGACCGCGCGCATCAACCTTTCGGAAACCGGCCCCCTCGCGGCCGGCTCACTCCTCCTTGTAGCCGTATTGCGGGACATTGCCGCTTGCGCCGTAATATTTGTAGGGCAGGAACTTGCCCGACATGGTGATCTTCACCCGGTCGCCCTTGGGATCGGGCTGGCGCTCCATCATCATGTCGAAGTCGATCGCCGACATGATGCCGTCGCCGAACTCCTCCTCGATCAGCGCCTTCCAGGCCGGACCGTTGACCATCACCAGCTCGTAAAAGCGGTAGATCAGCGGATCTGTCGGCGGCATCGCGGTGCCGCGCAGCGGCACCTCGTTGAGCATTGCGGTCTCGGCCGGGGAGAGGCCGAACAGCTCCCCGGCCTTGGCGGCCTGCGGCTTGGAGAGCTTCATCTGACCGAGCAGCGCCCCGGTGACCAGCACCGGCGACATGCCGCCGATCTGGTCGCAGATGTATTTCCACTTCCAGCCCTTCTCGCGCTTGATGTCGAGAATTTTCTCGGTGAGGTCGTGGCGGTTCATGAGCGGATCCTTTCCGGGTTGCTGCGTCGTAGCTGGCTGGGCGGCGCGATGGCGGGCTCGGTCGAAACCGGCGCGGGCGCGAGCTGCACCGGCGCCGCCTCGAACACGGGCCGCACCACCGGCGGATGGCGCCGATCGAAGTCCTTTCCTGCGATCTCGCCGGCGAAATTCCTGCTGCGCGCGATCAGGAAATCGATGATGTGATTGCGTGTCCCGTAATAGAGCGGATGGCGATGGAAATCGGTACGGCTGCGCTCCTTGGGCAGCGGATTCTCGACGATCTCCGCGAACATAGCGTTGGGGCCGTTGGTCATGAGCACGATGCGGTCCGCCAGATAGATCGCCTCGTCGACATCGTGGGTGATCATGAACACGGTCTGACCGGTCTCCAGGCAGATGCGCCGCACCTCGTCCTGCAAGGTGCCGCGCGTGAGCGCATCGAGCGCCGAGAAGGGCTCGTCCATCAGCATGATCTTGGGCTCGATCGACAATGCGCGCGCGATCCCGACGCGCTGCTTCATGCCGCCCGAAAGCTCCGCTGGGCGCTTGCCCTCGGCGCCGGTGAGGCCGACCAGATCGATGAATCGCTGCGCGTGCGCCGCGATATCGTGGCGCGCGCGCCGCCGCCATTTCGACGCCACCGCATAGGCGACATTGCCCATGACGGTGCGCCACGGCAGCAGCGCGTGGCTCTGGAAGATCACCGCGCGATCGATGCTGGGCCCGTCGATCACCTGGCCGTCGACGATCACGGTGCCTTCGGAGGGCCGGTCGAGCCCGGCCAGGATGTTGAGCACCGTGGTCTTGCCGCAACCCGAATGGCCGATGACGCAGACGAATTCGCCGCGCCGCATGGACAGCCACAGATCCTCGAACACGGTGGTGGCGCCGCCGCCCGCGGCCCGGAAGCGCCGGGCGATGCCTTCGATCGAGATGAATTTGTCGGTCACGGGGTCGCTTCCGTGATCGCAAAACGCGCGTCGTCATGCCCTGCGAAAGCGGGGCATCCAGTATTCAGAAGCGCGCGAAAATTGGATGCGCGCGCGCGCAACGAACTCCGGTGCTTACTGGATCGCCTGCTTTCGCGGGCGATGAGGCCTGAGCAAGGCGTGAAGGTCTTGCCCATCCCCTCACTCCACGAAGGTCACGGCGGCGGTGAGGCGCGCCAGGATGAGGTCGAGCGCCATGCCGACGACGCCGATCACAAGGATGGCGATGATGACGTTGCTGATCGACAGGTTGTTCCACTCGTTCCACACGAAATAGCCAATGCCCGTGCCGCCGACGAGCATCTCGGCCGCCACGATGACCAGCCAGGCGATGCCGATCGAGATGCGCATGCCGGTCAGGATGGTGGGCGCCGCCGCCGGCAGGATGATCGTGAAAGCGCGGCGCAGAACCCCGACCTCGAGGGTGCGCGCGACGTTGAGCCATTCGCGGCGCACCGAGCCGACCCCGAAGGCGGTGTTGATCAGCATCGGCCACAGCGAGCAGATGAAGATCACGAAGATCGACGACAGGCTCGAGTCCTTGATCGTGTAGAGCGCAAGCGGCATCCAGGCGAGCGGCGAGACCGGCTTGAGCACCTGGATGAAAGGATCGAGCGCGCGGCTCATCACGGGCGACATGCCGATGAGAAAGCCGACCGGGATCGCGACCAGGACCGCGAGCAGATAGCCCGTCATCACCCGCGCGATCGAATAGGCGAGCTGGATGCCCAGCCCCTTGTCGTTCGGTCCTTTGTCATAAAAGGGGTGGCGGAGATGCTCGACCAGCCTGGCGCCGACATCGAGCGGACCCGGCATCGCCGAGGTGCCCTGCGTCGCGGTCGCGCCCATCAGCCTGGCATATTCGGGACTCATCGTGGCGACCGCGCCAACCCCGCGCGTCGCCTGATGCCAGCCGAACAGGAATGCCGCGAGCAGCAGGAACGACAAGATCGCGGCCCGCAAGGCGAGAAACTTCCCCATTCGATTCTCCCGGCGAAACGCCTGCGTGGCGGTGCTGTGGCGCAGCCAGCCAGTGGTAGCAACGGACGTGCCAAGCGGGCGGGCGGGCAAACGCACCAATTTTCATCAGGTTTTCCGGGCCATTCCGCGCCAGAGGGCGCTTTTGCCCAGGATTCGCCCGCCCAAACGCTCAAAACTTAGCCAGAGCCGGCCTCGCCGCCGCCCGAAATCGGGACTTTTCGCGCGACCAGGCAGACCCGCTATAGTGCGCCCCGACGAGGCAGCCGACCGCGGAGCGCGACGTTGCAGCCGCCCCAGACCCGCTATGCCCGAAGCGGCGACGTTCGGATCGCCTATCAGGTGGTCGGCAACGGGCCGATCGATCTGGTATTCGTCCCCGGCTTCATCTCCAATCTGGACATCCATTGGGAGGATCCGGGCTACGCGCACCTGCTGCGGCGGCTGAGCGCCTTCACCCGCCTCATCCTGTTCGACAAGCGCGGGACCGGTCTGTCCGACCGGGTCGACACCCACCATCTGCCGAGCCTCGAGACCCGCATGGACGACGTGCGCGCCGTGATGGACGCGGTCGGCTCGCAGCGCGCCGTCCTGCTCGGCGCCTCCGAAGGCGGACCGATGTCGATCCTGTTCGCGGCGACCTATCCGAAGCGCACGCGCGCGCTGCTGCTCTACGGATCTTATGCGCATTTCTTCTCCTGGGTGCTGACGCCCGCCAAGCTGCAGGCTTTCATCGAGCGCGCCGAGGAAACCTGGGGCTCGGGGCAGGCGCTCGCCGCATTCGCGCCCGGCATGCTGGCACGGCCACATTTCTGCGACTGGTGGGCACGCTATGAACGCGTCGGCGCGAGTCCGGCTGCGGCGGTCGCGCTGAGCCGCATGAATGCCGAAATCGACGTGCGGCCCGTCCTTTCCGCCGTCCGGGTTCCGACGCTGGTGCTGCACCGCCGTGACGACGTCCGGGTGAATGCCGGCGGCGGGCAATATCTCGCCCGGCACGTCGCCGGTGCGAAATATGTCGAGCTTCCCGGCAGCGACCACCTGATCTGGGTCGGCGATATCGACCGCGTGGTCGACGAGATCGAGGAGTTCCTGACCGGCGCGCGGCCGCGCACCGACCATGACCGCGTGCTCGCCACCGTGGTGGCGGCCGAGATCGTCGAGGCGGCGCGCGGCGCGGTCCGCCATGGCGACCACCGCTGGGTCGAGCTCGTGCGCGATTATCGCGCCGCCGCGGCGGTAGCGATCGAGCGATTCCGCGGCCGGGCGATCGGCGACCGCCCCGACGGCACGATGGCGTGCTTCGACGGGCCGGCGCGCGCGCTGCGATGCGCCGGCGCCTTGCGCGAGGCGGCCGATCGGCTCGGCCTGCGCCTGCGCTGCGGAGTGCATACGGGCGAGCTCGAGATGCGTAACGACGATATCGGAGGCCTCGCGCTGCATATCGCGGTCCAGATCGCGACAACCGCGCGGCCGGGCCAGATCGCGGCTTCCGCCATCGTGCGCGATCTGGTGGCGGGCTCCGGGCTGCATCTGCGCGAGGCGGGCGCGATCCCGCTCGACGGCGCCGCGGAGCCGCTGCGGCTGCTCTCCCTCGAGGAAGAAGCCGCCGCAGCCTCGACGCAGGCCGCCGAGACGTCATCCGACCTGGGGCGCCTGAGCCGGCGCGAGCGCGAAGTGCTCGGCCTCGTGGCGGAAGGCCTGAGCAACGCAGCGATTGCGAAGCGCCTGCGGCTCAGCGATCACACGGTGAAGCGCCATGTCGCCAATATCCTGATGAAGCTCGACCTGCCCACCCGCGCCGCAGCCGCCGCGATCGTCGGCAGACTGGCCTGAGGGGCCGCCGCCGGGGCATGAGGTTTATGGCCCGGACGGGCCATCAGCCCAATGGTCCGATCGGGCGAAGCTTGCCCCCGCAGAACACCGTAGCGTCCTCCTCGCTCGAACGGCTTCGAGAGGCGAAAGCCGGCAGCGCAAGAGGAGGACACGATGAAAAAGTCGACTGGCATTGCGATCACGCTCGCCACGGCCCTCGGGCTCGGCGCCCTTCCCCTGCTCGCCCAGGTCGCGAAAAGCGATGATGCCGGCGCGCAGGTCGCCTATCGGGACATCGAGCAAACCCTCGGGCTGGTGCCCGGATTCTTCAAGGCGTTCCCGGAAACCGGCATCGCCGGCGCCTGGGCGGAGTTCAAATCGTTCCAGCTCAATCCGAAGACCAAGCTCGACGGCAAGACCAAGGAGCTGATCGGGCTCGCGGTGGCGGCGCAAATCCCCTGCCACTACTGCATCTATTTCCACACGGCGGCCGCCACTGCCAATGGCGCCAGCGCCGAGGAGATCCGCGAGGCCGTCGCGATGGCGGCGATCGTGCGCCACTGGAGCACCGTGCTCAACGGCATGCAGGTCGATGCCGAGGCATTTCGGCGCGAGACCGACACCGTGCTCCGGCTCGCCGGCGAGAAGGCGAAGACCGCCAAGGCGCGGTAAGCGGCGCAACGCGGACCCATCAGGAAGATGCCAGGAGGATGCCATGACGAAATCAAGCCTTGCGGTCGACGACCTCAAGACCGCCATCGAAGCCCGCGACGCGGCCGGGCTCATCTCGCTCTACTCCGACGACGCGGTGATGCGGATCATCGACCGCGACAACCCGCCGAGCCGGCCGCGCGAGCTCAAGGGACGCGCCGCGATCGCGGCCTTCTATGACGACGTCTGCAGCCGCGCCATGACCCACAAGGTGGAGAACGGCGTGTCGGACGGACGCCATCTCGCCTTCACCCAGGCCTGCGCCTATCCGGACGGCACCCGCGTGTTCTGCTCGGCGATGATCGAGATGGCGGGCGGCAAGATCGCGCGCCAGACCAACGTGCAGGCTTGGGATGGCTGATGCTGCGCTTCGCTCCCTCTCCCCCACGCGGGGAGAGGCGGGCGCTGCGGCTCATCTCGAGGCCAATCAGAGTTATCAATCGGAGGAGACAAATCATGCTCATCGCACGATGGCAGATCGACGCCCGTTTCGGGCACAAGCAGGCGGTCATCGACATGCTCGGCGCCTGGGCGCGCGATATCGCGCCCCGGATCGGCTGGACCGCGGACAAGGGCCGCATGCTCACCGGCTCGATCGGCGCCCGCGAAGCGACCGTCGTGCACGAATGGGCGGTCGGCGATCTCGCCGAGCTGGAGAAATCCTGGGCGGCGCTCGGAAAGCTCGACGCCCACAAGACCTGGGGCACCCAGATGGAGCCTTATGTGGTGTCGGGCTCGTCACGCTGGGAAGTTTTTCGGGTCGTGTGAGCGGCCAATTTTCGGCTTGAACCGGCCGGCGCCCGACCGTCTCAAAAAAAATGCGGGGGTGTGACGTGTCTCACGCGTCTTTACATGGCGGTGCGCTACACCAGCGTCACAGGCCGAGTCCTGAAGCAAAGTCCTGAAGCGAAGTCCCGAAACCCCAAGTCACTTGGAAACCCAAGTGCCGATCAAACCCTTGAAGGAGCAACGACCATGATCAAGAAGATCACCTTCGCCGCCATCGCGGCGCTCTCCCTGCTCGCTGGCCCGGCGCTGGCGGGCCCCAACAGCGGCGCGCCGACCGTGCAGTACAACGGCGACTTCCAGCTGCAGGGCCGTTGAGGCACCGCAGCGTCACGTCTGTCGAGTAAAAAGACCGGGCGGCTCACACCGCCCGGTCTTTCCATCTTCGTTACCGGCGATTCGCTGCGGCACCGCGTTACTGCGGCACCGCGTTACTGCGGCACGAGGCCGTCCCGGCCGACATTGATGCGCGCGGCCTCCAGCGTTCCGTCCGGCTTCTTCACCGCATTGGTGGCGGTGACATGGGCGCCGGGCTTGAGCTCGCCGCGATTGCCGATCTCATAGCGCACGATCGGCACGCCGGGCGGCACCACGATCTTCTTCTCGCCGCCCTTGTACTTGACTGTGAGCGACTGGCCGTCGCTCGCCGTCACCATGTCGCCGACGGTGCCGTTGGTCATCGTGCTGTTGGGCACGGTGTACGGCCGATGCCCCTCCCCGGTCCCGCGCATGGCGTCGGGAAAGATATGCACCTCCAGCGCCTTCTGGCTGCCGTCCGGTTGCGGCATGGCGGCGCTGCCGACGAACGAGCCCTCCTTCACGTCGGCGAGTGTCGCCTTGGCGACGCCGACGACCGCCGCGTCGCCGGTGAGCATGAGCGTGACGGCAGCGCCGTCGGCCGCCTTCACGGTGAGCGTATTGCCGTCGACCTTCTCGATCGTGCCGCGCACGCGCACCGTCTGCTGTGCGAAGGCGGACGAGGCCGATATGGCGGCAAGGAGGGCCACACTGGCCAGCATTCGTCGAGTCATCATATGCATCTCCATAATTTCGAAATTCTTGCGCGCTCCCCCCGAAAGCGCGACGCCCGGTCCGGCTCACATGGGCGGCGCGGCATCCCGGCCAACATTAATGCGCGCCACCGACAACGTGCCGTCGGCCCCTTTGGTGGCGGCATTGATGAAGATCTTGGCGCCCGGCTTGAGCTCGGCTTTGTCGGCCGGCGCGTAAGTCACGACCGGGCAATCGGGGCCCACCGCGATCTTCTTCTCGCCGTCCTTGTACTTCAGCGTGACCGTATGGTCGTTGACCGCCGTCACCATCTGGTCGACCGTCGCGTTCGTCATGGTGCTTTGCGGCTGCAGGTCCCACGGCTGGTGGCCTTCGCCGGTGCCGCGCATGGCCTCCGGGAATATGTGGATTTCCACGCAGCGCTGGCTCCCGTCCGGCTGCGGCATGCCGGTGACCCCGATGAACGAGCCCTGCTTGATGTCGGAATACGACGCCTTGACGACCGCGACGACCACCGCATTGTCGGCGAGCTTGGCTTTCACGTCGGGGCCTTCGCGCGTCTTGATGGTGAGCATCGGACCATCGACTGCCGCGATCGTGCCGCGCACCCGGACCGTCTGTTGCGCCCAGGCGGCCGAGGCCGAAATCGCGGCGAGCAGGGCCGCGCCCGCCAGCATTCGTCGGGTCATCATATGGACCTCCATCCTTCCAAAACTGCTCCTGATTGCGCCCGCCCCGGCGCCATTCACATCGGAGGCGCCGCGCCGTCGCGGCCGACCGTGATCGCGGGCGCCGTGATCGATCCGTCCGCCTGCTTCTGGCCGGCAAGGATGAATATCTGCGCGCCCGGCTTGAGATCGCCCTTGCTGCCGGGCGCGAAGGAGACGACCGGCGTGCCGGGTGGAACGGTCACTTTCTTCTCGCCGTCCTTGTATTTGACCATGATGGTCTGCCCATCGACGCTGGCGACCGTCGATTCGACATTGGCGTTGGTCATGGTGCTGCCCGGCTCGCGGTCCCAGGGCGTATGCCTGTCGGCCACGACGCCACGCTGCGAATCCATGAAGATATGGAGGCCGATCGCCTTCTGGCTGCCGTCAGGTTGCGGCATCGCCGTGACGCCGATGAACGAGCCCTGCTTGATGTCGGAAAGCTGGGCCTTGACCGTCGCGGTGATGCGGGCGTCGTCGGCGAGCTTCACCAGGACGGTGCCGCCGTCGCGCGCCTTGACGGTGAGCGCGTTGCCGTCGGCCTTCTCGATCTGGCCGCGTACGCGCACCGTCTGCGGCTGCTGCGCCCATGCGGCCGACGCGACCGCAATCGTAATTCCGGCGACCGCTGCCGCCAGTCGGATCATCGTCATGTTATCCTCCCTTGAGAGCGCCGGCGGCTTTGCGCCGCCGGCTTTGGTCGTCGCCCCCAATCACATCGCCGGGGTCACCCCGCGGCCGACATACAGATTCTTCGCGAGCACCGAACCGTCCGCCTGCTTGTCGGACGCCATGATGATGATCTGCGCGCCGGGCTTGAGCTCGTCCTTGTTGGCGGGCGCGACCGAGGCGATCACGGTGTCGGGCGCGACGACCACTTTCTTCTCGCCATCCTTGTATTTGACGGTCAGCGTTTCCCCGTCCTTGCCGGTGACCATGCTGCCCACATAGGCATTGGTCATCGTGCTCTCGGGTTTCGCGTCCCATGGACCGTGCCGGTCGGGCACGACTCCGCGCTGCGCCGGCAGGAAAATATGCACCGAGAAAGCTTTGATGCTGCCGTCCGGTTGCGGCATGCCGGCGATCCCGATGAAGGTATCCTGCTTGATGTCGGCGAGCGATCCTTTGACCAGCGCCGATACACGCGCGTCATCGGCGAGTTTCACGTTGAGCGTGCCGCCGTCGCGCGTCTTCACCGACAGCATTCCGCCGTCGGCCTTCTCGATCTGGCCGCGGATGCGTCCGGGCGACGGTTGCGCCCAAGCGGTCGATGCCGTGATCAGGCCGAGCCCGGCGGCCACGATGGCCGCCCGTGCGATCTTATGCATGGAAACCTCCCAAAATTCTGCGCGGGCGGCAGGGCGCCGCCACAACCTAGGACCAACCCCGGCTGGCGCCGGCTATTCCGGCCGCCGGCCGGTTTGGCGGACACCAGATAGCAGATTTCCACGCCAGGAGGGGTGCCAAGTCCGTGTGTCCGCCGTATGGCGCAACGAGGACATGCGGCCGCCGTGGGACACGCGCCCTGGCAGATCCGGCATGCGCTGCCCACATAGACGACCGCGAGAGCCTCCAACCCGACAGGCAGCCCCATGTCCATTCGGCCCGTGAAGCGGATCATCGAGTCCACGCCCACCATGGAAGGCGCCGGCGTGAAGCTGCGCCGCGCGTTCGGGTTCGGCGACACGGCCGAGTTCGATCCGTTCCTGCTGCTCGACGATTTCCGCAACGACCGTCCGGATGATTATCGGGCCGGTTTTCCGTGGCATCCCCATCGCGGCATTGAGACCATCACTTATGTGCTGGCCGGAACGGTCGACCACGGCGACAGCCTCGGCAACAAGGGCTCGCTCGGCGCGGGCGACGTCCAGTGGATGACGGCGGGCAGCGGTATCCTGCACCAGGAGATGCCGCAGGGCGATCCGCGCGGGCGCATGCATGGCTTCCAGCTATGGGCGAATCTCCCCTCCCGGCTCAAGATGACGGCGCCGCGTTACCAGGACATCAAGGCGATCGAAATCCCTGAGGTCGTGGACGACGACGGTACCCGCGCCCGGGTGATCTGCGGCGAGTTCTGGGGCAAGCGCGGCCCGGTGGAGGGCGTCGCCGCCGATCCGCGCTACCTCGACATCTCGGTCCCACCGGGCCGGCGCAAGACGTTGGCGGTCGAGACCGACCGGCATGCTTTCGCCTATGTGTTCGAGGGCTCGGGTACCTTCTCGGCCGCCTCGCAACCGTTCGGCGTGCTGACCGAGAAGGAGACGTCCGCCGGCGAGACCCTGGTCCGCGAGCGGACCGGCAACCGGTCGCTGGTGGTGTTCGACCGCGGCGACGAGGTGACGGTCCAGGCGGGCGACGAGGGCATCCGCTTCCTCCTGGTTTCCGGCAAGCCGATCGAGGAGCCGGTCGCCTGGTACGGGCCGATCGTGATGAACACCCAGGCCGAGCTGCAACAGGCCGTCACCGAGCTGCGCGACGGGACCTTCATCCGGCACGGGTGAGTGTTGGCTGTTTTCCTGACGACCTCATCCTGAGGAGCGGCCCGCAGGGCCGCGTCTCGAAGGATGGGCGCCGGGCACCGCTTTCGCCTGTGGCCCATCCTTCGAGACGGCGCATGCAGGTCGGCCAAAGCCGACCTGCACGCGCCTCCTCAGGATGAGGTCGGCGGTGGGACAGTCTCTACGAGGCCGGTAGGCAGGCTACTCGATCCGCGCGCCCGAGCGCCGGATCACGTCGGCCCATTTTGCGGAATCCGCCTTGATGACGGCGGCGAAATCCTCCGGCGTGCCGCCGGCGGGGTCATCCCCGATCACGGCGAAACGCTCCTTTAAGACGGGCGAGTTGATCGAGCGATTGATCGCCGCATTGAGCTTGTCGACGATGTGCCGCGGCATGCCGGCCGGCGCAATCACGCCGGTCCAGGTGCCGGCGTCGTAACCCGGCACGCCGGACTCCGCGATCGTGGGCAGATCCGGAAATCCCACCGAGCGATGCGCGCTGCCGACCGCAAGTGCCCGCACCGTCCCCGAGCGCGCATGCGACGCGATCGAGTTGAGGCTCTCGAACATCAGATGCACGCGGCCGGCGATCAGGTCGTTGATCGCGGTTGCTCCGCCCTTGTAAGGCACGTGCACGATGTCGGTGCCGGTCATGTATTTGAACAGCTCGCCGCCGACATGGCCGGGCGAACCGTTGCTGGAGGACGCGTTCAGCAGTTTGCCCGGATTGGCCTTGGCATAGGCGACGAGCTCTCCGACCGAGGTGAACGGCAGGGTGGGCGAGACCGCGAGCAGCAGGTGACCGCGCACGATCAGCGCGACGGGCTGGAGATCGCGCTCGATGTCGTAGGGGAGCTTCGCCATCATGTGACGTGTGATGGCCAATGCGCCGATCGGCCCCATCCCGATGGTGTAGCCGTCGGGCTCCGCCTTGGCGACCAGATCGATGCCCAGCGTGAGCGCCGCGCCCGGCCGGTCGTCGACGACGATCTGCACGCCAAGCTCGCGGCCGAGTTCGGCCCCGAGAATGCGCGCCACCGTGTCGGTCGCGCTGCCGGCGGCCTGCGGCACGATCAGCCGGATCGGACGATCGGGATATTCGGCCGAGGCGCCGGTCGGCAGCGACGCCCAAAGCAGCATAAGAGCGAATTGAAGCCTGCGCATATCATCCTCCCGGCACGTCGTGATGCTAGCAAGCGGGAAGCTTCTCCGACAGCCCGCCGCCAGCCGAGATCCGCTTCGACCAGGGCGCGCAGACGGGGGCCGAATGCAAAGCCACACGTGTTGGAGGACCTAAACCTAAATATAATGGCGCACGAAAAGCTCGTGACGATCTCCCCGATGATCCAAATTCCGGCATTGGTCGAGGAGGGAACGATGTTCTCGCGACGTGACATGTTGGCGGCGACGGCCGTCGGTGGGGTGGTGGCGGCAGCCACAATGACCCCCGCGGATGCCACCCCGGTGAAGAGCGATATCGCCTTCGGCAACCCGAACGATCCGCCCCAGGGCGCCATCAACGCCAAGAATCCCAGGAGCATCAGCGATCCCGGTCCGCAGAACCCGGCCATCCGAGACCAGTTTCCATCGGCATTTTCGCCACCCCCGACCGACGTCGGCAGCATGCCGTTGAGCTGGGCGTCGTTCAACAACGCGCCGCGGCGCATTCAAAATGGCGGCTGGGCGCGTCAGGTGACACAAGACAGCTTCGCGGTTGCGGATACCATCTCCGGCGTCAACATGCGCCTGACGTCCGGCGGCATACGGGAGATGCACTGGCACCAGTTTGCAGAATGGGCCTACATGACCTACGGCACTTGCCGGATCACTATTCTCGACGAGTTGGGCCGACCCTATATCGCCGACGTGAAAGAAGGCGACCTTTGGTATTTCCCGGCGGGCTTGCCGCATTCGCTGCAGGGGCTGGGCCCGGACGGCTGCGAGTTCCTTATATGTTTCGATGAAGGAAAGGCTTCCGAGTTCACCACCCTGTTGGTGTCGGAATGGTTCACGCATACGCCGCCGAATATCCTCGCCGATAACTTCGGTGTCCCGGCCGAGACGTTTCAGAATATTCCGCTGCGCGACCTCTACATTTTCCAGGGCAACCTGCCCGGGGATCTGGAAGCCGAACGGGCGGCTGTGAGCCGAAAGGGCACCCCGCCGCACCCGTTCACCTTTTCGCTCGGGTCGATGGCCGCGACGCGGGAGACGAAGGGCGGCACGGTGCGGATCGCCGACAGCAAGAACTTCACCGTCTCCACGACGATTGCGGCCGCGTTGCTGACCATCCGTCCCGGCGGGATGCGCGAAATGCATTGGCATCCCAACGCCGACGAGTGGCAGTACTGGATCAAGGGCAAGGGGACCATGACGACTTTCAACACGGGCCCGAACGCCGTCACGATGGACTTCAACGCGGGCGACATCGGCTACGTCAGGAAGAACCTCGGACACTATATCAAGAATACCGGCGACACCGACCTGCAAGTCCTCGAGGTGTTCAGAGCGCCCCAGTTCATGGATGTGTCTCTATCCGACTGGATCACTCACACGCCGTCGGCGCTCGTCGCCCAGCACTTGAACGTGAGCGAGGCGACGATCGCGAAATTCCCCAAGAACAGGCCGGAAATCATGCCGGAATGATCGGATCAGGGCGTTGGGCCGACGTTACTTCAGGTCCGCTTCGACCAGGGCGCGCAGCTCCGGGGTGACGGTGGGCACGACGCCGAACCAGAGCGAAAATCCGCGCACCGCCTGATGCAGCAGCACGCCAAGCCCGTCGGCGGTCGCGAGCCCGCGCGCGCGCGCAGCCGTGAGCAGCGGGGTTGCGAGCGGCACATAGACGAGGTCGGCGACCACGGCGCCCGCCGGCAACAAGCCGACATCGATCGTGAGCGGCGGCTGGCCCTTCATGCCGAGCGAGGTCGAGTTGACCAGAAGCCCGGCATCGCCGAGAAGCGCACCCGCATCATTCTGGTTCGCCGGCCGCACCGCGGCGCCGAAGCGCTGCCGCAGCGCCTCGGCGCGCTCGAGGCTGCGGTTCACCACATGGATGCGGCCTACGCCGCGCTCGATCAGGCCATATACCACCGCGCGCGCCGAGCCGCCGGCGCCGAGCACGACCGCGGTCTTCAGGCCCTTGTCCCAGCCCGGCGCCGCCGCGTCGAGATTGCCCAGAAAACCTTCGACGTCCGTGTTGGTCGACTTGAGCACGCGGCCCTCGCGCCAGATCGCATTGGCGGCGCCGACCGCGCTCGCGCGCGCATCGGCCGCGGTAAGCGCGAGCGCCGCCTCCTTGTGCGGGATGGTGATATTGGCCCCCACATAGCCGTGCTCGCCCAGGCGCGCGAGAAAAGCCGCGAACTCGTCTGGCGGGACCGGCTCCTTGCGGTATTCGCCGACGAGGCCGTGCTGCTTGATCCAGTAGTTGTGAATCAGCGGTGAGCGCGAGTGGCCGGCCGGCCAGCCGATGATGCAGACCGCGCGGAACTCGGAATTCCCCGTCCTCACGCCTCGTCCTCCACCCTGTTACGCAGCGTTCCAATCTCCGGAACCGCCAGCTCGACCGTATCGCCTGGCCGCAGCCAGCGTGGCGGATCGGCAGGCTGGCTTTTCTTGGTCGGCGTTCCAGTGACGATCACGTCGCCCGGACGGATGGTCATGAACGTCGTCACATAGGCGATGAGCTCGGCAAAACCGAAGATCATACTCGCCGTGGTGTCATCCTGGGTGACCTCGCCGTTGACCGACACGGTGAGATGCAGCGGCCGGGTGAGATCGACGTCGGTCGCCATCCAGGGGCCGATGCTGCCCGAGGCGTCGAAATTCTTGCCCTGGGTGACGTTGAACTTGCCGTGCCGCAGCCAGTCGCGCACCGTGCCCTCGTTGCACAGGGTCACGCCGGCGACATGCGCGAGCGCGCGCTCGCGCGTCACGTGCCGGCCCTCGCGGCCGATCACCAGCGCGATCTCCCCCTCGTAGTCGAGCTGCTCCGACACCTTCGGGCGCACCAGCGGCTGGCCGTGCGCCACCAGCGATGCCGGCGTGCGGAAAAACATGCTGGGATATTTCGGGACGTTGGGGTCGCCGAAATCCGCATTGCGGTTGGCATAATTGATCCCGATACAGAGGATCTTTTCCGGCGCCAGCAGCGGCGGCAGCAGTTCGACCTCGCCGAGCGCATAGTCGGGGCGCACGCCGCGAAGCATCGCCCTCGCCTCGTCCAGCGCGTGGGCACGCAGGACATCGACCAGGGTCGCGTGCCGGGCGCCGAAACGCAGGCGCAGATCGACCACCCCGTCGCCCACCACGGCGCCGTAGCTGGAGCGGCCGCGGACGGTATAGCTGGCGAGCCGCATGCAAAACTCCTCGGATACACCCGCCCAAGGGCGGTCGTTCGACATCGGGGCGGGAACTGGTAGAATCCACGGTTTCTCGGGTCAATATCCCACGAAAGGCCTCCCATGCCTCACGTTATCTGCGAATATTCCGCCAATCTCGAGGAAAAGATCCGGCTCGACGCGCTGCTCGAGACACTGCATTCGGCCATGGTGCGCACGCGCGTCGCCGAGCTCGCCGGCCTGCGCACCCGCGCCGCGCGGCGCGATCATTTCCGCGTCGCCGACAACGACCCTGCCAACGGCTTCATCAACATCACCATCCGGGTCGCCAAGGGACGCGATGCCGCGACCCGCAAGCTGGTGGCCGAGACGGTTTTCGCGGCGGCCTCGAAGCATCTCGAAGGCGTGCTCGCCACCACGCCGCTCGCGCTCTCGGTCGAGGTGCAGGAGATCGATCCCGAATTCCGCCTCCACACCAGCAATATCCGCACCTGGATGAAGACGCGCGAGCCGGCCGCCTAGGCGCCTCCCCTCGCCCCGCGGGCGGGACAAGGTGAAAACGCGAGGACAACATGCCGATCCGTCCGCCCGTGCCCGACCCGCCCTTCAACGTGGTGCGGGCGAGCCATGCCGAATTCGGCGTGCGCGATCTCGCGCGCGCCCGCGCCTTCTATGTCGATTGTCTCGGCCTCGTGGCGAGCGACGAGACCCCGGATGCGCTCTATCTGCGTGGCGTCGAGGAGCGCAACCATCATTCGCTCGTGCTGCGCCGCGCGCGCGAGCCCAGGGTCGCGGCGCTCGGTTTCAAACTCGCGAGCGAGAAAGACGTCGACCGTGCCGCCGCCTGGTGCCGGGCGCAAGACCTGCCGGTCTCCTTCCCCGACCTGCCGCACCAGGGCCGCACGCTGCGCACGGCCGATACCCTCGGGATGCCGCTCGATCTCTATTTCGGGATGCAGCAGGCGCCCTCGATGCTGCAACGCTATGCGGCGCACCGAGGCGCGCGCATCCAGCGCATCGACCACCTCAATTGCTTCACTCCCGACGTGCAGGCCTCATACGACTTCTATGCCCGCCTCGGCTTCCGCCTCACCGAATACACCGAGACCGAGGACGATCCGGCGAAACTGTGGGCGGTGTGGATGCACCGAAAAGGCAACGTGCACGACCTCGCCTTCACCAACGGGGCCGGACCGCGTCTGCATCATGTCGGGATGTGGGTCGCGGGCGCGCTTGATATCCTTCATATCTGCGACGTGATGGCGACCAGCGGCTATCTTGCCAACATGGAGCGCGGCCCCGGACGGCACGGCATCTCCAACGCGTTCTTCCTCTATGTGCGCGATCCCGATGGCCACCGGATCGAGCTGTTCACCTCCGACTATCTCACGGTCGATCCGGATCTCGCGCCGATCCGCTGGACCCTGCGCGATCCGCAGCGCCAGACCCTGTGGGGTCACCCGGCGCCGAAATCCTGGTTCGAGGAAGGTACGATCTTTGCCGGCGTGCCGACACGCGAGCCGGCGCTGGCGGCGCAGCCGATCGTCGCGCGATGAAAACGCTGTTCATCGACTGCAACCAGCAGCTTGCGCCGGTGTGGCAGCGGGTCATCCGGCCGGATGATCCGGCGATCGCGGTCAATATGACGCCCTTCGAGCGCGCCGAGCTGCCGCGTGTTCTCGACGGTTACGACATCTGCATCGATGACCATTCCTATATGCCGACCGGCCTGGTGAAGCAGTGCGTCGCATTGCGCCACATCGTTTTTCTCGGCACCGGGGCTGCCAGCTACATGGATGTCGGGGAGCTGAAAGAGCTCGGCGTGACGGTGCACACGATCAAAGGCTATGGCGACACCGCGGTCGCCGAGCACACCATTGCGCTGATGATGGCCTGCTGCCGCGACATCGCGCGCATGGACCGCGACATCCGTGGGGGCACATGGGCGCCGCAGGAAGGCGTGCAGTTACGGGGCAAGACACTCGGCATCATCGGCCTCGGCGGCATCGGCCAGGAGGTGGCGCGCATCGCGCGGGGCATCGGCATGGATGTGGTGGCGTGGAACCGCTCGCCGCGGCCGGACGCCGGCCTGCGCCTCGTGGACCTCGGTACGCTGCTCGCAACATCCGACGTGATCTCGCTCAATCTGACCCTCAATGACGAGACGCGGGGTTTTCTAAATGCGGAGCGCATCGCGCGCCTCAGGCCGGGCGCGATCTTGATCAACACCGCGCGCGGCGCGCTGGTCGACGAGCCGGCTCTGATCACGGCGCTGCAAAACGGCCGGATCCGCCACGCCGGCCTTGACGTCTTCCACGCCGAGCCGCTCAAGCCCGATCATCCGCTGGCGCAGCTCGACAACGTGACGCTCAGCGCCCATGCGGCCTTCCGCACGCTCGAAGCCTCGATGACCCTGCTGCGGCGCGCGATCGATATCGTGCGGCGAATAATCGAAAAACCTCAGTAAAGCCCCGGCGTCGCGCCGCCGTCGACCGCCGTCGCGGTACCCTGGATGTGGCGGGCGCGCTCCGAGCACAGAAAGAGCGTGAGCGCCGCGATATCCTCGGGCTGCGCCATGCGATTGACGCCGCTTTTGGCAATCGCTTCCGCCCGCAGCGTCTCGATCGGCCGTCCCGACGATTCGGCGCGCTGGCGCAGCAGGTTCTCGGTGCGCTCGGTCGCAGTCGCGCCCGGATGGATGGCGTTGACGTTGACACCGTCGCGGATGCCGAGGCGCGACAGGCCCTTGGTGAAATTCGCAGTCGCCGCATTGACCGATCCGCCGATGAGGAATTCGGGCTCGACGGTGCGCGCCGCGCCGCCGATGATGTTGACCACATGGCCGCGCGCGGCCTTCAGGAGTGGCCAAAAGAGCCGTGACAGCCGCACCGCGCCGAAGAATTTGAGCGCAAAGCCGTCGAGCCAGAGATCGTCGGCAAGGCCCAGGAAGTCGCCGGCACGAGTCGCTCCCGCGCAGTTGACCAGCACGTCGCAACGGTGGAAGCGCTTGTCGACCTGGGCGAAAACCTGCTCGCAGCCCGCGAGCGTGCGCAGATCGGCGGCGACGGTCATCGGCTCCGCCCCGCCCGCTTCGACGATGGTTTTGGCGGCCGCGGCCAGATTGGCGGCCGACGATGCGGCCAGCACGACTTCCGCGCCCTCTCGCGCGAAATCGGTGCCGATCGCGCGGCCGATGCCACGGCTGCCGCCCGTAACGACGACGACCTTCCCTTGAAACTCACCCGCCATGCTCATCTCTCCTTGAGGATCCGCCGCGATCCTAGCATTCTGCGGCAGTCCCGCCATTGACGCCTCGGGCTTCTCGGCCACAATAGGCGGCAACCAACAAGCCCCAGGGGGACGCGCGTTGAAGCCGGCGCCATTCGGTTACGCCAGGGCAAGGTCGCTCGATCACGCCATCGCGTTGCTGGCGGAGCACGCGGATTCCCGCCTGCTGGCGGGCGGCCAGAGCCTGATGGTGACGCTCAACATGCGGCTGAGCGCCCCGGCGCTGCTGATCGATATCAATGCCCTCGAAGATCTCGGGCGGATCTCGCTCGCTGGCGATACGCTGGAGATCGGCGCCCTGGTGCGCCACGCCGAGGCCGAGCGCTCGTCCGACATCGCGCGCCATGCCCCGCTCGTCGCGCTGGCGCTGCCGCACATCGCCCATCCGGCCATCCGCAACCGCGGCACCATCGGGGGATCGATCGCCTTCGCGGACCCGGCGGCGGAGTTACCCGCCTGCCTGCTGGCGCTCGGCGGCGAGGTTGCCATCACCAATGCGACCGGGACGCGCCGCGTGCCGGCCGACGATTTCTTCACCGGTCTGTTCGAGACCGCCCTCGGGCCGAGCGATATTCTCACCGCGATCCGCCTGCCGGCCGCGCGCCCGGACAGCCGTTATGGCTTCGCGGAGCTGGCGCGCCGACACGGCGACTATGCGCTGGTCGGGCTCGCGGCGTCGGCGCGCGCCGACGGAAAAGGCTTGAAGGACGTGCGGCTCGCCTTCTTCGGCGTCGACGCGACACCGGTCCGGGCGCGCGGCGCCGAGGCGGCGCTGGAACGAGGCGAGGATGCGGTCGCGGCGCTCGGACGCGATCTCAAGCCCGATGGCGACGTCCAGGCCTCGGCCGCCGCGAAACAGCACCTTGCTGGCGTGCTGCTCGGCCGCGTCGCAAGACAGCTCGCGGAGCCAAGACAGCTCGCAGAGCCCCGACAGCTCGCAGAGCCACGACCGTGACCGGCCGCTTTCACGACATCGCCCTCACGGTGAACGGCGAGCTGGTGCGCGAGCGCGTCGACGCCCGCAAGTCGCTGGTCGATTTCCTGCGCGACGACCTGGGCCTCACCGGCAGCCATGTCGGATGCGAACACGGCGTGTGCGGCGCCTGCACGGTGCGGCTCGACGGCACGATCGTGCGGGGCTGTCTCACCCTGGCGGTACAATGCGACGGCGCGCGGGTCGACACCATCGAGGGCGTTTCCGACACGGGCGAGATCGCCGATCTGCAGGCGGCGTTCCAGACCCGTAATGCCCTGCAATGCGGCTTCTGCACGCCCGGCATGCTGCTCACGGCCCAAATGCTGCTCGCGCGCGGCGGCGTGCCGAGCCGCGCGGAGATCCGCGAGCATCTGTCCGGCAACTACTGCCGCTGCACCGGCTATCACGCCATCGTGGATGCGGTCGAGGCGGTGGCGCGGGCGCGC
>DATBBS010000306.1:0-3073 GCA_036270895.1 Xanthobacteraceae bacterium | reverse complement strand
GTCGGGCCGGTCGACGGATGCGGCGTCGAGGAAGGCGTCGAACAGGCCGCGGATCGCGCTGGGCTCGATGTCGCGCACGATGAAGACCATGCGGGTGCGGTGGTCGGAGTCGGGCCAGCCGTCGAGCTGCGCGGCCGGATGGAGGACGTGCTGCACGCCGTGGATGACGACCGGACGATCCGGCGTCTCGGCGAGCTTCACGATGCCCTTGAGGCGCAGCAGGTTGGGCCCGTGCGCCGAGCGCAGCAGCTCGAGGAACATGTCGAAGGCGGAGGCCGGAATCGCCTGGTCGGCGGCGAGCGCGAAAGCACGGATGCGCTCGTCGTGGCGGTTGCGGTCGTGGCCGTGCGCATGGTGCGCATGTGCGTCGGCATGCGCCTCCTCGGCGAGCCAGCGCTTGACGTCGGGGATTTTCTGCCCCGGATCATACAGCCCGCAATTCACGAGGCGCGCGGCCGTCGCATCGCCGGCATCGAGGATCGGCGCGGCCGGGTTGAGGGCGCGTATCCGCGCCACCAACGAGTCTCTTGCGGCACGCCGCTCCGGCGTATCGACGAGGTCCTGCTTGGCGAGCACGATGCGGTCGGCCACCGCGACTTGCTTGACGGCTTCGGGCTGCGCATCGAGCGTGCCTGCGCCGTTGATCGCGTCCACCACCGTGACGAGGCCGTCGAGCCGGAAGCGCATCACCAGATAGGGATGCAGCATGGTGGTGTGCAGCACCGGTGCCGGATCGGCGAGGCCGGTGGTTTCGATGATCACCCGGCCGAAGGTGACGCGGCCGTTGTCGCGATCGCGCAGCAGCTTCTCCAGCGCGTCGACGAGGTCGCCGCGCACCGTGCAGCACAGGCAGCCGGTCGACAACCGCACCATGTTGTCGCCGACGCGCTCGACCAGCAGATGGTCGAGGCCGATCTCGCCGAACTCATTGATCAGCACGGCGGTGTCGGCGAGCGCCGGGTCCTTGAGCAACCGGTTGAGCAGCGTGGTCTTGCCGGCGCCGAGGAAGCCGGTCAGCACCGTCAGAGGCAGAGGTGCGACCGGTCCACGCGGGCGGGCCTGCGCGGTCATGGGGTTGCGGGCGCGACCTTGGGCTTGGCGGCGCTGATCTTCGGCTGCCTGGCGGCGGTCTTTGCCGCATCTGGCTTTACGGCATCGGACCTTGCCCCGACAGATTTGGCGGCATCTGGCTTGGCCGCCGCGGGCTTGGGGGCGGCCGGCTTTGTGGGCTTGGCGGCCGCCGGCTGGGCCGCGTCGGGGGCTTTGTCGGTGACCGCGGCAGGGGTCTTGGGCTTTTTGCGCTTGGTCCGCAACGCAGCCGCGTCGGCTGCCGCCGACTCGGCGGCGGCCGCGAGAGCCGTCTTGGTCGGGCCGGTGTAGACAATGGTCGGCGGCACGGCGGCCAGCGGATTTCCGGTCAACAGCGAGCCGCGCGTGGATCCCTTGAGGTCCGAGAGCATGAAGGCGCGCTGCGAATCCGTCTCGGCGCTCGCCGCCGGCTCGTCGTCCTCGTCCTCGGCGGCAGGTCGCTTGCGATGGGGGCCGCAGGTCTGCTCGCGCAGATCGGGCGGCGCCGCGTTGATCGGCTGCAAGGCGTTGACCGTGCCGAAGGACGGCATCAGCCAGCTCAGGTTCGAGGCATTGAAACCATGCTCGAGCAGCGACGCCGCCTTGGCGGCGCGCACGGCCGAGGAGGGGGCGCCCAGTACGACCGCGATGAGCCGCCGGTTGCCGCGCGTCGCCGACGCCACCAGATTGAATCCGGACGCGCAGATGAAGCCGGTCTTCATGCCGTCGGCGCCGGGATAATCGGCGATCAGCTTGTTGTAGTTGCGCATCACCCGGCGCCCGAGCTTGATGGCCGGGATGTGCCAGTAGTAATCGTATTCAGGAAAATCGCGGATCAGCGCGCGCGCCAGAATGGCGAGGTCGCGCGCCGAGGAGATCTGGCCTTCGGCCGGCAGCCCGTTCGGGTTGACCCAACTCGACTGCGTCATGCCGAGCTCGTGCGACGTGCCCACCATCTCATCGGCGAATTTCTCGATCGAGCCGGAGACGCCTTCGGCCAGCACCACTGCGATGTCGTTCGCCGAATGCACCAGCAGCATCTTGAGCGCGTTGTCGACCGTGACCTGGGTGCCGGTCTTGAATCCCATCTTGGACGGCGCCTGCGCGGCCGCGTTGGGAGAGACCGTGAACAGCGTATCGAAGGTGATCCGCCCCGACTTCACGGCCTTGAGGGTCACATAGGTGGTCATCAGCTTGCTGACCGAGGCCGGATACCACGGGAGGGTGGCATTCTCGGCCTGCAACACTTTGCCGGTTTCGGCGTCGATTAGCAGAAGCGCGCCGTTGGCAGCCCGCGCGGGGCCGGCCGCGATGGCGATCAAGAGCGCCGGAATCCAGAATTTCATCCATGACTTGACGGCTGATGACACGATTTCCAGTCCACTTCCCGGTTTCGGACCCGACCACAAAGGCATTTGCCGCACCGCGGCGCGCCCTCATATCTAACCGCATCAGGGGACCCAACGCAAAGCGCTGGCAATGCGCGTCCCAGACATTATGCTGATGCTTGGTTACCGAGGAAAGCGTCTAAAATTCGACGAAGGAGGCGTTCCATGACCGCCTGTATGGTCGGCTGGGCCCATACGGTGTTCGGCCGGCTCGACACTGAATCGGTCGAAAGCCTCATCATACGCGTGGCCAATGACGCGCTCGCGGATGCGGGCATTGCCGCGGCCGACGTGGACGAGATCGTGCTCGGTCACTTCAATGCCGGATTCTCGCCGCAGGATTTTACCGCCGCTCTCGTGTTGCAGGCCTCGCCCGACCTGCGGTTCCGGCGCGCAACGCGGGTCGAGAATGCCTGCGCGACCGGGTCGGCGGCCGTCCATCAGGGACTTCGCGCGATCGAGGCGAAGGCCGCCCACATCGTGCTGGTGGTCGGGGTCGAGCAGATGACGACGACCCCCGGCCCCGAGATCGGGAAAAACCTGCTCAAGGCCTCCTATGTGCGCGAGGAGGCCGACATCGCCGGCGGCTTCGCCGGCATCTTCGGCAAGATCGCGGG
>DATBBS010000305.1:0-6781 GCA_036270895.1 Xanthobacteraceae bacterium | reverse complement strand
GCGCCGGCTGGTCACCATGGCGCCGGCCTTCGCGGTGGTGGCGCTCGGCGCCAACGCCACCAATGCGCTGGTCATCAGTCAGGTCGTGCTCAGCATCGCGCTGCCGCTGCCCATGATCGCGCTGCTGATGTTCACCCGGCGGCGCGACATCATGGGGAAGTTCGCGAACAGCCGGCTCACCAACGCGGCGGCGATCGTCGCCACCGTGGTGGTGTTCGGACTCAACATCGTGCTGATCCTGCAGACCCTGGGGGTCGCCATTCCAGGCCTCGCCCAAGCGGGCTAGCGCGCGTTACGCTCAAATCGAACCCCGCATTCCGTCATGCCCGCGCTTGTCGCGGGCATCCACGTCTTGATGCATCAGCAAAAGCAAGGCGTAGATGGCCGTGACAAGCCCGGCCATGACGCATGGACGACATGTTCCCGCGCCGCACCAACATGAGTCTTGACAGCGCAAAATTCGCCAAGTCGCTCAAAATGTGCTAGGAGAAAATCCACAGTTGGAATTGCGCCCGGCCCCTACAGTGCCGGGCGTTTGCGTGAGAGCTCATCCTCGTCCTGAGGAGGCGCGAAGCGCCGTCTCGAAGGACGGACCACGGGCGAGAGCGCTGCAAGTGGCCACCGATCTCGGGCCTGCCAGCCGCCGGCGCACGGTCGCATTCCAGAAAGGGTTCCCTGCAGATTCCCTGCTGTTTGCAGGAAAACCGCCCAGGACGGCGGCACGGCGGCGGTGCCGTCCACGGCCCCGGGCGTTGTAAATGCGTTGTCGGTTACAATGACGGCTCGGTCCGTCGCGGGCGCAGGGATCAATTCTCGACCCTGACCCAGCCCTCCGCCATCAGGCGTTCCTGTGGCAGGAAGCGGCTCTTGTAGTCCATCTTGCGCGAGCCGCGCACCCAATAGCCGAGATACACATAGGCGAGGCCCATGCGGCGTGCGCGCGCGATGTGATCGAGGATCATCAGGGTGCCGAGCGAGCGGTCGGCGGCCGCGGGTTCGTAGCAGGAATAGACCATCGACAGGCCGTCGCCGAGCACGTCCGTGAGGGCGACCGCCAAGAGCTCGCCGCCTCGTCCGCCGGTGTCGGCGGTGCGCAGCCGGTACTCGACCATCTTGGTCTCGACATGGCTGTCCTCGACCATCATGGCGTAATCGAGCACCGTCATGTCGGCCATGCCGCCGTCGTGATGGCGGGAATCCAGGTAGGCGCGGAACACCGAATATTGCTCGGAGGTCGGCATCGCGGCGCGCATCTCGCCGACCATATCGGAATTGCGGTCGAGCACGCGGCGCATGCTCCGCGTCGGGCGGAAATCCTCGACCGCGACGCGCACCGACACGCAGGCGCGGCAGGCCTCGCAAGCCGGCCGATAGGCGATCGACTGGCTGCGGCGGAAGCCGCCATGGGTCAGGAGGTCGTTGAGCTCGCGCGCGCGCTCGCCCACGAGATGCGTGAACACCTTGCGCTCCTCCTTGCCCGCCAGATAGGGGCAGACCGAGGGGGCGGTCAGATAGAACTGCGGCGTGTCGCGCGAATGCTGGGTCAACGGTCTTACCTGCGGTCGGGTCGGAATCCAGGTCCTTGTGCCTGATCTTATCCGAAAATTCTAACAACGCCTTCGGAACCCAGGATCGCCCGCCGGACCCGGTTTCGTCAAAGGTCTTTTCGCCTCACGGCGCACGTCGCAGCTGCGCGGCGCGCGCCGCATTGTTGATCACGATCGTCCCGACCACCATATCGTGCAGCAGCCGGCGCCGCTCGTTGAAGAAGCAGACGCACAGCACCAGCGGGGTCAGGGCGGAGACCGACACGTAGAACGCGACGGCGTGCACGGCGCCGAGCACGAAATAGGACGGCGCCCCATACCAGGTGCGCATCTCGATCGCCATGACCCGCATCCCGATGGTGGCGGAGGCCGGGCTGCCCAGGGTCGACCCGTAGTAGAACAGGATCCAGATGATGGTTCCGGGATAAAACAGCCACAGCAGCGTCCAGCCCAGCCCGAAGGTGACGAGCCCGAACAGCAAGACGAACACGAAGGCGATCGCGATCGGGACCATGATGAGGACGAAGTCGATCGCAAAGGCCAGCACGCGGCGGGACAGCACCCCCTCGAAAAGCTCCGGATTGCGTACCGGATCATAGGCGTGCGGTTTCATCTCGAAACTGACGCCGATACGTCTGGGCCCGCTTTCCGTCATGGCAGTCTCCAAGGCCACCGGCACCGGCAACCGGCTTGCGCGCCGGAAATGCTCCAGGATCAAGATGACGAAAATACGCCGCCGCGTGCAAGCGCCATGAAGGCGCGACTTTCCGGCCGGAAGGTCTAAGCTCGCGCGCCGACAAGGAATCAAGGCTTCAACCAGCCCGTTGGGGCCGAAGCGTCGCCCAAGAGGACCCCATGCTGGCCGTCACGCTCGCCGATATCGAGGCCGCGCGCCGCACCCTGACGGGCCAGGTGGTGCGTACCCCGTTCCTGCCTGCGCCGAAGCTCTCTGCGCTGACCGGCGCGGAGGTCTATGTGAAATACGAAAATCTCCAGGTCACCGGCTCGTTCAAGGACCGCGGCGCCTATGTGCGGCTCATGGGGCTCACCGCCGACGAGCGCCGGCGCGGGGTGGTGGCCATGTCGGCCGGCAACCATGCCCAGGCGGTGGCCTATCTGGCGCGCCGGCTGGGGATTGCGGCCACGATCGTGATGCCCAACACGACGCCCTTCGTGAAGGTGGCGGCGACCTCCGCCTATGGGGCCGAGGTCGTGCTCGAAGGCGAGACCCTGAGCGCCGCGCAGGCGAGGGTCGAGGCGCTGATCGCCGCGCGCGGGCTGACCCTGGTCCACCCCTATGACGACCCGCGCATCATCGCGGCGCAAGGCACGGTCGCGCTCGAGATGCTGGAGGAGGTACCGGGGCTCGACGTGCTGGTGGTGCCGGTCGGCGGCGGGGGGCTGATCGCCGGCAGCGCGGTCGCGGCGCGCGGCGTGAAGCCCGCGATCGAGATCGTCGGCGTGCAGGCCGCGCTCTACCCTGCGATGCGCAACGCGCGCCGGGGCGAGGAGCGGCCGATCGGCGGGACGACGCTCGCCGAAGGCATCGCGGTGAAGAATATCGGCGCGCTGACGCTGCCGGTGGTGCGCGAGCTCGTCGCCGACATCGTGCTCGCCGGCGAAGCCGAGCTGGAGCGCGCGGTCAACGCCTATCTGACGCTGCAAAAGACGGTGGCCGAAGGCGCGGGGGCGGCCGGCCTCGCCGGCATGCTGGCGTCGCCCGAGCGCTTCCGCGGCCGCCGCGTCGGCTTGATTCTCAGCGGCGGCAACATCGACCCCCGCATCCTCGCCTCGATCATGGTGCGCGAGCTCGAGCGCGACGATCGCATCGTGTCGATCCGGCTGACCATCCCGGACCGGCCGGGCCTCCTGGGCGAGGTCGCGACCTTGTTGGGACGCCTCGGCGTGAACATTCTCGAGGTCGACCACCGCCGGAACTCTCTCGACGTGCCGGCCAAGGGCGCCAAGCTCGACGTCACGGTGGAGACCCGCGATCACACCCATGCGGAAGAGATCATGACGGCGCTCGCCGGCGCCGGCTACAAGCCGGTCCGCATCGATCCCGGCGGCGAGGGGTTCATGCCGTAGCGGAGGAATCGAAATCGCGCGCCGCTCAGCGCATCCGGTCCACTTGCCGCTCGAAGGCCGCCTGCTCGGACGCCGGGCTGTCGGTTTCGGCCTCGGGTCGCGGGCGCGGCAACGGGATGAGGCGCGCCGCGATGGCAAGCCTCGGCCGCTTGCGCGGCAGCGGCACGACGCCGGGCGGCTCGGCGGGTGTGGCCATGGGCGTGGCGCCGGTGTCGGCCGGCGGCTCCACGGCCGCCTCGGCGGGCCAGGGGGGGAGCGGCGGCGGTTCGAACCGCGCGGGGCCCGGCGCGGCTGCGGGCGGCGGCACGGACGCCGTGGTTTCGTCCTCGGCGGGCGCAGGCGCGGCCGCGACAGGCGGCGGCGCGATGACCGGATACGGCGCGAGGTTACGCGATTTTGGCGCGGCCGGGACCGAGGAGGCGTAGTTGGCCAGCAACATCGGGGCGAACACCCAGGCGGCAATCAGCGCGACCCCGAGCGTGGACAGGATCACCGCCACGCGCGAGATGCGCGAAGGGCCTTTGTCGGCGAGATCCTGCGACGTGTTGCGCATCGGCGCCTCGTCCCCGGCGAGGCGAAAAACTCAGAACTGGCTGCCACTTACGCAGGCGTTTGCTGGTTGAAGCTTAAGAAATCTGGCCGCCCGCCTGGCGAAGCTTTTCCGCCACCCTGGGCGCAAAATAGCTGAGCACCCCGTCGGCGCCCGCCCGCTTGAAGGCAATGAGGCTTTCCATCATCGCCTTCTCGCCGTCGAGCCAGCCGTGACCGGCGGCACCCATGATCATCGCATATTCACCGGAAACTTGGTAGGCGAAAGTAGGTCGGCCGAACGCATCTTTCACCCGCCGGACGATATCCAGATAGGGCATGCCCGGCTTGACCATCACCATGTCGGCCCCCTCGGCGAGATCGAGCGCAACCTCGCGCAAGGCCTCGTCCGAATTGGCGGGGTCCATCTGATAGGTGCGCTTGTCGCCGGTCAGCGTCTTGGTCGAGCCGACCGCGTCGCGGAACGGCCCGTAGAAGGCGGAGGCATACTTCGCCGCATACGCCATGATCTGCACGTCGGTGCGTCCCGCCGCATCGAGCGCCTTGCGGATCGCGCCGATCCGGCCGTCCATCATGTCGGACGGCGCGATGATGTCGCAGCCCGCCTCGGCCTCGACCAGCGCCTGGCGCACCAGCACCTCGACCGTCTGGTCGTTGACGATCTCGCCGTCGCGCAGCAGGCCGTCGTGGCCGTGGCTGGTGTAGGGATCGAGCGCGACGTCGCACAGGATGCCGAGGTCGGGCACCTCCTGCTTGATGGCGCGCACCGCGCGGCACACCAGGTTGTCGGGGTTGAGCCCCTCGCTGCCGTCGTCGTCGCGCAGCTTTGGATCGGTGTAGGGAAACAGCGCGATGCAGGGGATTTTCAGCTCGCGCGCCCGCACCGCCTCGCGCACCGCCTCGTCGACCGAGAGGCGCTCGACGCCCGGCATCGAGGGCACCGGCACGCGAGTCTTGCGGCCGTCGACGATGAACAGCGGCCAGATCAGGTCATCGGTTGTGAGCACGTTCTCGCGCACCATGCGGCGCGCCCATTCGCTGCGCCGGTTGCGGCGCGGCCGGCTCGTGAGGTCGAGCGCGGGAGCGGCCTTGGTCGCGGGTTCCTCTTCGACCGGGCGCAGGCGGGGCTTTGCTTCGATCGGGCGGCCGTATTTCAGCGCCATGGGCTGTCTCCGGGTGCGGCGCTATTTTTAACCGTTCCAGGGTGGGGATGCCAATGGGGCCGGCCGGCCTTTGCGTCGCCCGGGCACGAGATTGTAGCAACCATTAAGTCGGCAGTTGGCTGGTCGGGTGTGGTAGCGGGTCCCTACCGCCCACAGGATGACGCCGTGCTCGCCGCCGTCAAGGCGTGGCCTGGCAACAGCGGAGGGTGCGGCGCGCGCGGAGCGACGGCCAGCCTTGACGGCGTCTGCGCGCGGCGTCACCGCGCCCGGCAGGTCGGGACGAAGAAACGGCCCGCGGTCGAACAAAGAAACTGGGAAGCCTCAGTTGCTCCCGAGTTGAGCTACCGGCTCAGACGGCACCGGCTTGCGGGGTCCATGGGGTATCACGGGCCACGACGGTGTTGGCGAAGATGAGCAGCTTTCTGGCGCAGGCGATGAGGGCAACCTTATGCAACTTGCCGGCGCCCGTCAGCCGGCGGTAGAGCGCGATCAGCTGTGGATTCCACCGGAAGGCGGCGGGCAGCGCCGCCGCATAGAGGGCGCTACGCAAGCGCTCCCGTCCGCCTGCGATGTGACGCACGCCCACATAGGTCCCGCTGTCATCGTCGTAGGGTGCCAAGCCGGCGAGGGCGGCGGCCTGCTCGCGCGTGATCTGGCCGATCTCGGGCATGCGCACCAGGATGGCGACCGCGGTCGGCAATCCGATCCCATCGACGCTGTTGATCAGAGCCAGCCGGCGGGCGAGGTCCTGATGCTCCCGGATCGCCGCCACGAGCGCCTTGAACTCGGCTTTCTGCCGCTTCCGGATATGAGCAATCTCCTCCTTCCAGAGCTGCCGCAGGCGCGCATCGCGGCAGGACTCGCGCCGGGTCTTGAGCCGGGTCAGATCGTCCGTCATCTGCTCGATCGCCGTGAGGGGCCCTGCAAATGCCGCCAGGCGCGGATCGGGCGGCGCATGGATCTTCTTGACCTCCCTCGTGCAGCCCGCGATCAGAGCGGCATCGATCTTGTCGTTCTTGGCGCGTTGCAGGTGAAACTTCGCGTAGGCCCGCACCTGGGCGGGCTGAAACACGACGACCACGAACCCGTGCCGACGCAACGTGGCGACAACCGCAAACTCGTAGCCGCCGCTCGCTTCGATCCCGATCCGATTCACGCCGTGCTGCCGCAGCCAATTCGACAACCGCTCGTGACCTTCAGCCGTGTTGCCGACCTGCAGCCACTCGTTCTTCCCGTCCAGCGCCACATCAAGCTTGCGCTTGCTGGTGTCGATCCCTGCGCAGACTGTGATATGCTTGCTCATCTTCGTCGACCCTTCCTTGTATGCGAACCCTAGGGTCCATCAACCATCCGGGTCCCGATGAAGTGCCGATCGCGATCTCGCTACAAAGGTCAGCCCTCACGGGCTCCGGTGGGCATCGATCCGATCGATCG
>DATBBS010000304.1:0-3670 GCA_036270895.1 Xanthobacteraceae bacterium | reverse complement strand
CTTGTTGGTGGTGACGGCGATCGCCCGGTACGCCACGCTCTTGATCCGATAGGGACCGACGATCGCGCCGACCGGCTTGCCGAGCTGGAACGGCGAGCGGCCCGCATAGGCGCCCACATTGTCGAGCGCGCGCATCCGCATGGAGCGGATCACGCCCGCGGCGTCGAACGCGACCTCGATGTCGAACAGCCGCTCCGGCCCATGCGCGTCGCCGCCGCGCATGTTCTCCAGCCGGTCCTCGATCAGGCGGACCGGGAAGCCGAGCCGGCGCGTCAGGTAGCCGGCCACGACCGTGTGCTTGATGCCGCGCTTGACGCCGTAGCTGCCGCCGACGTCGACGTCGTGGTGGACGCGCACGCCCGAGGCCGGAAGCTTGAGCGCGGCCGCGATCTGGTCGGGATATTTCGGCATCTGGATGGACGCATAAACGTCCAGGATCTCGCGCCAGGCATCCCAGCTCGCCATCACCCCGAAGGTCTCCACCGGCACCGTCGAGCTGCGTCCCCAGGCGACGCGCAGCGCGAGACGATGCGGGCTCTCGGCGAAATCCCTGTCGACCTCCCCCCACACGAAGCTGCGGTCGAGCAGCACGTTCGAGCCGTGCGCCTCGTGCACCAGCGGGCTGCCGGGCGCAAACGCTTCTTCGCCGTCGAGGACGAAAGGAAGCGTCTCGTAGTCGATCGCGACCGCCTCGGCCGCGTCCTCGGCGAGCGCCCGGCTGTCGGCCACCACGGCGGCGACCCATTCGCCCGCATAGCGCGCGACGTCGACCGCGAGCGGCCGGCGCGGCACGTTCGGGGTGTCGAGCCCGGCCATCAGCGGCAGCGTCGCGGCCGCGAGCTCGTGTCCGTCGAGCACGTAATGGACGCCGGGAATCGCCAGGGCGGCGCGTTTGTCGATCGCCACGACGCGCGCGGCCGGATGCGGGCAGGTGACGAGCGCCACGTGCCGGGTGCCGGGCAGCGCGATGTCGGCCACGAAACGGCCCTTGCCGGCGACGAATCGCCGGTCCTCGCGCACGCGGCGGTCGGACGAGACATAGCGGAAGCGGGGCGCCGTCATGGGCCCACCGGCCGGTTGGCGCCGCGCAGGCGTTCGGCGGCGAGCGCGATCGCTTCCACGATCTGGGCGTAGCCGGTGCAGCGGCAGATGTTGCCGGAGATCGCGTCCACGATCTCGTGGCGCGTCGGCGAAGGATTACTGGCGAGCAACGCGTGGGCGGCGAGGATCATGGCCGGCGTGCAATAGCCGCACTGCATGCCGTGGGTCTCGCAGAACGCATCCTGCAGCACCGACAGCTCGCCGGGCGCCGGCGTGAGCCCCTCGATGGTGGTGATCGCATAGCCGTCCGCCTGAACGCCGAACATCAGGCAGGAGCGCACCGCGACGCCGTCGAGCAGCACCGTGCAGGCGCCGCACACGCCATGCTCGCAGCCCGCATGCGCCCCGGTGAGCAGAAGCTTGTCGCGCAGGCAGTCGAGCAGGGTCGTGCGCGGCTCGACGTCGAGGCGGTGAGTCTGGCCGTTGACCCGAAGCTCAATGGACATGGCCGGCCCCGGTCTTGTCGGCGTCCGCGAACGCGTCCGTGATTGCGCGCACCGCGAGACTCTGGGTGACCCGCCGCCGGTAGTCGGCCGAGGCATGCAGGTCGGCCATCGGCGCAATGTCCGCCAGCGCGTCGGCAACGGCGGCGCGGATTGCGGCCGGTGTCGGGCGCGTGCCGGTCAGCGCCTGCTCGGCGGCGGCGAGGCGCAGCGGGAATTCGGTCGCCGCCCCGACCGCGACGGCGAGGCGCGCGCAGCCGCCGTCCGGAGCGAGCGCGACCTGCGCGGCCGCCGACGCGAAGGCGAAATCGCTCCGCCGCGCGCTCATCTCGTGGAACGCCACGCCGACGCGCCCCTCCCAGACCGGGAAGCGCACGGAAGTCAGCACCGCGGTCAGCGGCAGCGCCGTCACCATGGGGCCGACGAAGAAATCCGCGGCCGCGATCTCGGCGTCATTCGCCCCATCGCGGTAGCGCAGGCGCGCGCCGAGCGTCACCGCCACCAGCGCGATCTCGGCGGCCGGATCCGCATTGGCGAGCGAGCCCCCGACGGTGCCGCGCGCGCGCGTCGCCGCATGGCCGACCCAGGGCAGCGCGCTTGCGAGCAGCGGCAGCTTGTCGCGCACCAATGCATGCGCCTCGGCGGCGCGCTGCGTGGTGGTGGCTCCGATCGCGATCGTGTCCCCGTCCTGGCGTACGAAAGCCAGCCCGGGCAGGCGCGCGATGTCGACGAGCCGGGTCGGCCGGGCGAGCCGCATCGCCATCAGCGGCGCCAGCGTCTGGCCGCCCGCGATCAGGCGCGCGCCGTCGTCGGCCGCCAGCAGCGCGCAGGCCTCATCGAGGGAGTCGGGCCTCGAATATGCGAAGGGAGCGGCTTTCATCTCGATGGCATTAATCGGCCCCGCATGGGCGCGGTCAACCCGCAATTTGGCAGACGCGTGGGAGCTGTCACGCTACCGGACCGGCGGTGGCGCAGGGCCACACGGACGGCTAACATTCCTGCCGGTCACGCAAGTCGACACAAGGGAGGCGCAGGATGATCACGCGGCCGAGGCGCATGATAGGCGTCATGCGTGCCGCGCCGGCGCAGCTCGCGCGGGCCGGCTGACCGCGATGGCGGAAAGCTCGGCCGGCCCCGACGCAACCATCAGCCGGATCGCCGACTACGCGTCCGGCTTGCGCTTCGCCGATCTGCCCGCCGAGGCGACGCATGCCTGCAAACGGCGCATTGCCGACACGCTGGCCTGCGGCATCGCGGCATTCGACGAGGCGCCGAGCCGCATTGCGCGCGCGCTCGCGCTGCGCGCCGAACCCGCGGACGGCGCGCAGGTGCTGGGCACCACGCGCCGCGCGCTGCCGGAGCTCGCCGCCTTCGCCAATGCCACGATGGCGCGCTATCTCGACGGCAATGATTGCTTTCCGGGCGGCGGCGGCCATCCGAGCGGGGTGATCACGCCGGTGCTGGCGGCCGCGCAGCTCGCCGGCGCGAGCGGGCGCGACGCGATCGCCGCCATTGTGGTGGGCTACGAGATCCATCGCGCGTTGCACGACTCGCTGCGCGTCATGACCAAAGGCTTCGACCACGCCTTCTATCCCGCGGTCGCGAGCGCCGCGGCGGCGGCCAGGCTCCTGGGCGCCGACCCCGCCCAGATGATCAACGCGCTCGCGCTCGCGGTGACGCCCAATCTGGCGCTCGCGGTGACGCGGCGCGGGCAGCTCTCGATGTGGAAGGGCGTCGCGGAGGCGAACGGCGCGCGCAACGGCCTGTTCGCGGCGCTGCTGGCGCGGGCCGGTATGACGGGTCCCGAGAAGGCGTTTGAAGGCGCGCTCGGCCTGCATCATCTGCTCGGCCCGTTCGATCCCGGCCTGCTCGGCCGCGCGCCGCTCGCCGTCGTGGCGGCCGACATGAAATTCTTCGTCACCGAGTATCACTCGCAGGGGCCGCTGGCGGCGGCGCTCGCGCTGCGGCGCGGGCTCGACGTGGATGCGATCGTGGCGATCCGCATCCGCACCTACGAATTCGCCCACAAGGAGATCGGCAGCGGGCGCGAGAAATGGCGGCCGACGACGCGCGAGACCGCCGACCACAGCCTGCCCTATATCGTGGCCGCGGTTCTGGTCGACGGG
>DATBBS010000303.1:0-2635 GCA_036270895.1 Xanthobacteraceae bacterium | reverse complement strand
TCAGCTTGGGCACCGGCAGCCAGAAGTCGTAGTTGGTGAAGCCGTTGAGCAGCGGGCCGAGCTGGGCCTTCATGGCGGTGTTCTGCGGCCCGACCATGCCGCCGCCGATCATCTTGGGCTTGAAGCCGATCTCGTTGACGGAGCGCACGATGCCGACCGAATCCGGCGGATAGGAGCACACCACCACGATGTCCGGATTGGTGGCCTGGATGGCGCGCACGATCGGGGCGAAGTCGGTCGTCGACGGCGGATAGGTCTTGTCGTAAACGATGTTGAGGCCGAGCGCCTTGGCGTTCTCGCGCGCGCCGTCCGACGCGTTGCGGGAGAATTCCTGGTCGGCCGCCACGATGGCGACGGTCTTCGGCTTGGGATTCTGCGCCATCGCGATGTCGAAGAAGCCCTTGGTGAAGGCCGGCTTCGGATTCTGTCCCGACGGGATCATCACGAAATAGTTCGGGTAGTTGAACTCGGTGTTGACGGCGAGGCCGAGCAACCCGATGAACAGCTTCTTGCGCTGCATCACGATCGGCATCGCGGGCGCCAGCATGGCGGTCGCGTAGCCGCCCATCACGATGTCGACCTTGTCGACGTCGAGCAGCTTGGTGTAGATGCCCGGCACCGTCGAGGGATTCGACTGGTCATCGTAATAGATCAGCTTGACCTTCCGCCCGAGCAGGCCGCCCTTGGCGTTGACGTCCTCCTCCCAGATCTTCTGGGCCAGCAGGGCCGATTTGCCATTGCCGCCGAGCCCGCCGGTCATCGCCATGCTGAAGCCGATCTTGATCGGCTCGCCGGACTGCGCCGCGGCGCCGGTGACCAGCGCGACGGATGCGGCCGCAAGGACCGCCGTGCGCGCGAGCAGACGTTTGAGATTCATGCCAGTTCCTCCCATTTGGATTGTTGATTTGACGGCATCTTAAGAACATTTCCGCGGCCCGCGCCAGGGGCTAACCGACGCATGCTTAAGGCTCAAGAGGCTCAAGCATGGTCCGGAAACCTCAGCGCGGGGTCGCGTCGCCGCCGTCCACCACGAAGGTCTCGACCTCGCCGGCGCCGTTGCGGCGGAAGGCGGCGGCCGCCTGATATTCGGGCGACTCGAAGCAGGCGACGTCCTGCTCGAAAGTCGGGAACTCGATGACCACGAAGCGATGGAATTTTTCCGGTCCTTCCATGATCTGAAAACGTCCGCCCCGCGCCAGCACCTTGCCGCCGTATTTGACGAAGATCGCCGGCAAAGGATCGGTGTATTTCTTGTATTCGACCGGATCGATGACGCGGGAACGCGCCACCCAGTAGGCGGGCATGTCAAACTCCTGATGTCTCAAGTCCGGATTCTCAGGCCTTCTGGACTTCGCCGCGAGGCTCGGCGAAGAATCCAGCGACTCTGCCGCCTTGTCAAACCGGGGACACCCAATGCCGCGCCGCCTGATCGATATTTCGGTTCCGCTGGAGAACGACGTTGCGGCCGATCCGCCGGGCTACGGACCGGCAATCGAGTATCGTGACCACAAAATGACCGCGCCGGAGGTCGTCCGCTTCTTCCCCGGCCTCGCGGTCGACGATCTTCCCGACCGCGAGGGCTGGGCCATCGAATGGGTCCGGCTGTCGACCCATTGCACCACCCATCTCGACGCGCCCTATCACTTCGCCTCCACCATGGACGGCGGCAAGCGCGCCATCACCATCGACGAGGTGCCGATCGACTGGTGCTTACAGAACGCCGTGAAGCTCGACTTCCGCCATTTCGCCGACGGCTATGTGGCGACGGCGGCCGACGTCGAGGCCGAGCTCGGGCGCATCGGTCACACGCTTTCACCGCTTGAAATCGTCGTGGTCAACACCAGCGCCGGCGCCGCTTATGGCCGCCCGGATTATGTGGCGCGCGGCTGCGGCATGGGCCGCGAGGCGACGCTCTATCTGCTCGAGCGCGGCGTGCGCGTGACCGGCACCGACGGCTGGAGCTGGGACGCGCCCTTCGTCCACACCATGGCGCGCTATGCGGCGACGCATGACGCCAGCATCATCTGGGAAGGCCACCGCGCCGGCCGCGAGATCGGCTATTGCCATATCGAGAAGCTGCACAACCTCGAGGCGCTTCCGTCGAAAGGCTTCATGGTGAGCTGCTTTCCGGTGAAGGTGCGCGGCGGCTCGGCCGGCTGGACGCGGGCGGTGGCGATCATCGACGAGCAATAGCCGCAAGTGTCGCAGGGCATCCCAGGTTGCTCCGCCGGCCCCTGGTGGGTAGTGTCCGGCCGGCGCGCGAGCCGTCAGAGCCAGGCGCCACACTCGACCGGGAGACACCCATGGACAGACGCAACTTCGTGCTCGGCTCGGCCGTGGCCGCACTCGCGGGCCGTTCGGCGATGGCGCAGGACGCCTACCCGTCGCACGCCATCACCTTGATCAATCCCTTCCCGCCCGGCGGCGCGGCCGACGTGGTGGGCCGTCCCTACGCGGCGGTGCTCGAGCCGATCCTCAAGCAGCCGGTGGTGATCGAGACCAAGTCGGGCGCCGCCGGCGCGGTCGGGGCGCAGTTCGCCGCCACCGCCAAGCCCGACGGCTACACGCTGCTGCTCCACATCGTCTCGATCTCGGGCTTCGCCGAGGTCGACAAGCTGTTCGGGCGGCAGCCCAA
>DATBBS010000302.1:0-3189 GCA_036270895.1 Xanthobacteraceae bacterium | reverse complement strand
CCCATGGTGGCGTGCAGCATGCCGACCACGTCATGCACGATGGCGATCATCGGCTTGCCGGTCACCTTGGCGTAGCCGTGGGCGATCTGCACCGCGATCTTCTCGTGCTGGCACAAGAGCATCGGCGGCTGGTTGCCGCCGTAATTCACCAGCGAGTCGTGCAACCCGCGATAGCTCGCGCCCGGATTGAGCGCGATATAGGGGAATCCGAACTGCTTGATGAGATCGACGATGATGTCGGATTGCCAGCGCTTGGCGGCGTAGGAGCCTTTCTTGGGCGCAGGTTTTTTTGCGACGCTTTTGGTCTTCGTTTCTTTTTTGCTCATTCCCCCGAACCCTCGTCTCACGCCGTTCCGACTGAGGCCCAGGCAATACAAGTTTTCGCGCGCGAGTAATAGCCGGTGAGCACGGCGTGTGCGCTCCCTCCCCCGCGCGCGGGGGAGGGCGGGGAGGGGGAAGCCACGCACGTATGAGCTAGCGGCGCCCCCTCCCCAACCCTCCCCCGCAAGCGGGGGAGGGGGCGGTCGGCAGCGGGGGAGGGAGCGCAGACACTGTGCGTTGGCGCGAGCGCGCCTCTCGCCCTTTCACCCGGCTCCCTCACCGGATATGACTACGCCCCTTCGGAGGAACCACATGCCCAAGACCATCGACGTCCACGCCCATATTCTCAATGAAGACACCATGCAGATGATCGCCAAGGAGGCGCCGTCGCTGGGGCTCAAGCTCACACCGGTCGACAAGGATTTCGCCGTGTTCGAGATCGGCGGCGTGCCGTACAAGCCCTATCCGCGCGGCGCCTGGGACCTCGAGCAGCGCTTCAAGGACATGAAGGCCGCCGAGGTCGACATGCATGTGCTGTCGAACACGCCGCAGACCTTTCTCTACAACACCGACGCGTCGCAGAACGCCACCATCGCGGCGCTGCAGAACGATCAGATCGGCAAGCACACGAAGGATCATCCGGACCGCTTCTACGGACTCGCCACCCTGCCGATGCAGGCGCCCGAGAAGGCCGCGGCCGAGCTCAAGCGCTCGATGACCAGGCTGGGTCTCAAGGGCGCTCAGATCGGGTCCAACATTAATGGCAAGAATCTCGACGATCCGTCCTTTGCGCCGGTGTGGGCGGTGGCGAACGAGCTCAAGGCGCTGATCATGGTGCACCCGACCCAGGTCGCGGCTGCCGACCGGCTGAAGAATTATTACCTCACCAACCTGATCGGCAATCCGCTCGATTCCACCATCGCGGTCGCGTCGCTGGTGTTCGGCGGCGTGGTCGAGCGCCATCCGAACATCAAGTTCTTTTTCGTGCATGGCGGCGGCATGGCGCCGTGGCAGGCCGGCCGCTTCGCCCATGGGTGGCAGGTGCGGCCGGAGCCCAAGGTGCATCTGCGGGACCACGGGCCGGAAAAATCGCTCGACACGCTCTATTACGACACCATCCTGCACGCCCGGCCCCAGCTCGAATGCCTGGTCCAGATGGTCGGTCCCGGCCGTGTCGTGCTCGGCAGCGATTATCCCTACGACATGGGCACGCTCGAATGCGCCCGTCAGGTCAAGGCGCTGTCGATCTCGGACGCCGACAAGACGAAGATCCTCAACGGCATTCCGCTGAAGCTGGTCGGAGAGGCCTGATGCAGGCGGTCCCGGCACCCGTCGCGAGCGCCTTCATCGACGACGTGATGCGGGCGGCCGGCCTGCCGGCCGCGGATGCGGCGCGCGTCGCCGAGCTGATGACCGAGGCCGATCTCACCGGCGCCGACGCGCACGGCATCTTCCGCCTGCCGCACTATCTCCGGCGGCTCAAGGCCGGCGGCTTCAATCCGCGGCCGGCCATCACCGTCAAGCAGACCGCGCCCGCGACCGCGCTGGTCGACGGCGACAACGGCATGGGCCATCTGGTGATGAGCCGCGCGGCCGAGACCGCGATCGCGCTGGCGCGCGACGCCGGCGTCTCCTGGGTCGGCGTGCGCAAGTCGAACCACGCCGGCACTGCGGGCATCTATGCCGAGATGCCGACCCACCATGGCATGATCGGCTTCTATGCCGCGGTCGCCAACGCCAACCACATGGCGGTGTGGGGCGGCGCCGAGCTCCTGCTCGGCACCAACCCGCTCGGCATCGGCGTGCCGTCGGGCGAAGGGCCGCTGGTGCTCGACATGGCGACCACGGTCGTGTCCTACGGCACGGTGAAGAAATACGCCATGCAGGGGCTGTCGATGCCCGAGGGCTGGTTCGTCGACGCCAAGACCGGCGAGCCGCTGACCGATCCCAAGCGCTCGAGCGAAGGCGTGCTGTTGCCGATCGGCGGCTACAAGGGCGCCGGCCTCGCCATCATGCTGGGCATCCTGGGCGGCATCCTCAACGGCGCGGCCTTCGGGCGCGACGTGGTGGATTTCAACGCCGACGACGCGAACGAGACCAACACCGGGCATTTCATCTGCGCGATCGACATCAGGCGCTTCATTCCGCTCGACGCCTTCACGGCCGAGGTCGACCGCCACATGGGCGACCTGCACGCCTCCAGGCGCCTGCCCGGCTTCGACGCCATCCGGCTGCCCGGCGAGCGGCGGCGGCAATGCCGCGCCGAGCGCCTGCGCGACGGCATTCCACTGCCCGATGCGCTCGCGGCGCAGCTCGACAAGGTGGCGAAGGAGATGGGGGTTGCGGCGATCGGGGCGAGAGGGTAGTTCGCCGTCATTGCGAGCGAAGCGAAGCAATCCCGCTTCACTTGCTCATACGTGCGTGGCTGAGATTGCTTCGGCGCAAGCGCGCCTCGCAATGACCCCTATGCCACCTTGCGCAGCATTTCTTTCTCGATCGCCGGCTCGAGCGGCAGCTTCACGGGCTGCTTGAGCTTGGCCGAGAGATCCAGCGCCTTGGTGAGCATCAGCCGGTTGTGCGCCTCGGCGGCGGTGGCGGCCTGGGTCGGAATGCCGAGCGCCATGCGGTTGAGCCAGGAGACGGTCTCGTCCGCCATGGGGCCGCGCAGCTCGCCGAGCGCCATGTCGCCGGGCGGATAGCTGCCCATGAAATCGACCAGCCGGCTCTCGTCCGGCGCATAGCCTTCCTGTTGCGCCTTCGAGACCGCCAGCACGATGTCGCGATGGGTGTCGTCGATGGTGAGCACCCCGGTGGTGCCGACGATGCCGACCTCCAGGCTGTAGACCGCGGCCGGCCAGGTCACCGGCA
>DATBBS010000301.1:0-3151 GCA_036270895.1 Xanthobacteraceae bacterium | reverse complement strand
GCGCTCGCTTCCTCGCCCATGGCGTGACCGCCGTATTTCACCACGACGATCTCCTCGTCGTAGCGCTGCATATGCGGCAGGGCCTCGGACAGGACGCGGGCGATGTCGTGCGGGCTGACGGCCATGGGGAAATCCTCGCTCCGAGGCGGCTTCTTAGAGCATTTTCGGCTGAAAGCTAGTGCCGGACCCGACCCGGCGCTTCACCCCAAAAGAGTCAGCCCGCGCGAAACAGCGATACCAGGGCGGCGACCGCCAGGGCGAGCCAGCTTGCGATCAGGACGACGCCGCCGCTCGGCGCCGCCATCGGGAAAAGCCGGTGACCCGCGAAGGCGCGCATCGCGATGTCGCCCGAAAACAGGGCCGCGCCCGCGATCAGGCCGATCGCGGACGCGACGGCGAGCGGGCGGAACACCAAGCCCTGAGAGAGTGCGCCGGCCACCGCCACCGCCGCCACCGCATGGAACAGCAGCATCTGGCCGGCGCTGTCGAGGCCGGCGCCGGGCGCCGAATGGGCCGCGGCCGCGAGCAGCACCACCCCGGCCGCCCCCATGAGGCCCGCGAAAACGATCAGGATCGTCGGCGTCATCCCCTGCCCTCCCGTCATTTTTTCTCCGCCAGCAGGCGCGCGATGGCGGCGCGCAGGTCCGCCATCCCCGCGCCGGTGCGCGCCGACGTCGGCAGCACATCCGGATAGGCGGCCGGGCGCTTGCGCACCCCTGCCGCCACCGCGGCGATGGTGGCGGCGAGCGCGTCCGGCTTCACCTCGTCGGCCTTGGTGAGCACGATCTCGTAGCTGACCGCGACCTCGTCGAGCAGGTCGAGCACCTCGGTGTCGGTGGATTTCAGGCCGTGCCGCCCGTCGACCAGCACATAGACCCGGGCCAGATTGGTGCGGCCGCGCAGATAGGCGCGGATCAGGCCGGTCCAGGCCGCGATCTTGGCCTTGGGCGCCGCCGCATAGCCGTAGCCCGGCATGTCGACCAGGGTGAGCGGCCCCGCGCCGGCGAAGAAGATCAGCTCCTGGGTGCGGCCCGGCGTGTTCGAGGTGCGGGCGAGCGCGTTGCGGTTGGTGAGCGCATTGATCAGGCTCGACTTGCCGACATTGGAGCGGCCCGCGAAGGCGATCTCGACGCCATTCGCCGGCGGCAGCGACTCGAGAGACGAGGCCGCCGACAGGAAGCGCCATTCCGCGGCGAACAGCTTGCGGCCCGTCTCGCTCTCGTCGGAGCTGAACGCCTCAGCGGACATCGGTCTGGACTTTGTTCAAGCCTTGACGGCGACCCGCTATTTCTCTGCAGGCCTGTTCTTGGTGAAGAGACCCTTGACGTTGTCGAACAGCTCGATCTTGGCGCCGTTCTTTTTCATGATGATGCTCTGCTGGATGACCGACAGGGTGTTGTTCCACGCCCAATAGATCACCAGGCCGGCCGAGAAGCTCGAGAGCATGAAGGTGAAGATCACCGGCATCCAGTCGAAGATCACCTTCTGGGCCGGATCCGGCGGCGCCGGATTGAGCTTCATCTGCACCCACATGGTGACCCCCATGATGAGCGGCCAGATGCCGAGATGGAGGAAGGAGCCGATCACCGGAATGATCGTCGGATCGAACGGGATCAGGCCGAACAGCGTGAAGATGTTGGTCGGATCGGGCGCGGAAAGATCCTTGATCCAGCCGAAGAACGGCGCGTGCCGCATCTCGATGGTGACGAACAGCACCTTGTAGAGCGAGAAGAACACCGGAATCTGGACGACGATCGGCAGGCAGCCGGCCACCGGATTGATCTTCTCGCGCTTGTAGAGCTCCATCAGCTCCTGCTGCTGCTTCACCTTGTCGTCGGGAAAGCGTTCGCGCAGCGCCTGCATCTGCGGCTGCACCGCCTTCATCTTCGCCATCGAGGCGTAGGACTTGTTGGCGAGCGGGAAGAACAGCCCCTTGATGCAGACGGTCACGATCAGGATGGCGACGCCGAAATTGCCCACCAGCCGGAAAATCCAGTCCATGAATTCGAACATCGGCTTGGTGATGAACCAGAACCATCCCCAGTCGATCAGGCGATCGAACAGATTGAGCCCGAGCCCGCTGTTGTAGCCGTTGACGACATGGACCTCCTTGGCGCCGGCGAACAGCCGCCCGGTCGCCGTGCCGGTCGCGCCGGGCGCGACGACCTGCTCGCCGAGCAGATAGGCCGTCTGGTAGGTATTCACGCTGCCGACCTGGCTGGCGGAAAACTCCGCGTCGAGGGTGGCGGCGGGGTCGGGCAGCAAGGCGGCGGCCCAGTATTTGTCGGTGATGCCGAGCCAGGCGTTGGTGACCTTCGGAAAGCTCAGCTTCTTCTTGTCCTCGATCGCCTTGTAGGTGATCTCCTGCAGGCCCTTGTCGCCGAGCACGCCGATCAAGCCTTCGTGCAGGATGTAGTAGCCGAGCGTCGGCGGCGTGCCGTGACGCGAGACCAGCGAATAGGGGAAGAGCGTCACGGCCTGCGTGCCGCCATTGGCGACCTCGTCCTTGACGGTGAACAGGTATTTGTCGTCGACCGAGATGGTGCGGCGGAAGGTGAGCCCCTCGTTGTTGCTGTAGGTCAGCACGACCGGGCGCTGGGGCGTGAGCGCGCCCGAGCCTTCCTGGCGCCAGACCGTGTCGGCGCCGGGCAGCGCGGGCGGCTTGGCGCCGGAGCCGGCGGCCGCGACCCAGCCGAATTCCGCATAGAACGGCTGCGGGCTTTCCGACGGCGACAACAGCACGACGATCGGTGAATTCGGGTCGACGGTCTCGTGAAACTGGGACAGCGAGATGTCGTCGATGCGGCCGCCCTTGAGGGAAATCGAGCCCTTGATGCTCGGCGTATCGATGGGCACGCGCACGCTTTGCCTGAGCGCCGCCTCGCGCGTGAGCGGCTGCTGGGCGGCCGGCGCGGCGGCGGGCTGGCCCGGGACCGGCACGCTGCCAGGCGCGGTGCCCGGCGCGGGCGTCGGCACGTTCTGGGTCTGGGTTTGGGTCTGCGGCGGCTTCTGCGCTTCCTGGCGCTGCATGTGCGGCAGGCCGAAGAAATACTGCCAGACGATCAGCACGATCGCCGACAGCACGATGGCAAGAAGGGTATTCTTTTGGTCGGTCATGTGGCTTTCTGATCGCCGGCAGGCGAAACCTCAA
>DATBBS010000300.1:0-4289 GCA_036270895.1 Xanthobacteraceae bacterium | reverse complement strand
CGCAACGGCCTGCTCCGGCAGTCATGCCGGCGCGGATGCCCGCGCTGTTGAGCTTCCTGGCCGGCTACGTCGACAGCTGCACATTTCTGGCGCTGTTCGGGCTGTTCGTCGCGCAGGTCACCGGCAGCTTCGTGCTCGCGGGCTCGCTCTTTGTCACGCACCAGAATGGCGCGCGGATCAAGCTCCTGGCGATCCCGGTTTTTTTCGTCGCCGGCATCGTCACCACGGTGATCGTGAGGCGCGTGGCGCGCGGCCGATCCGCATTGCCGGTCACGCTGGGGCTCGAGGCGGCGCTGCTCGCCGGGCTTTTGGCCTGCTGGCTGCGCGCCGGTCCCTTCACCGATCCGGATACGCCGGCCGCCTTGCTCGCAAGCCTGTTCGGGCTTGCCGCCATGGGGGTGCAGAGCGCCTCGGTGCATTTGCTGGCGAGGGACCATCCGTCGACCAACGTGATGACGACCAACACCACCCAGCTCGCGATCGATGCGGCCGACCTGGCGATGACATGGCGGGCGCGCCGCGGGGCGCCGCAGGACGCCGCGGCCGCGGCCGAGTATGCGGGCGCCAAGGAGCGATTGAGCATGCTGGCGCCGATCGTGCTCGGATTTCTCGCCGGCACGATCGCGGGCGCGGTCGCTTATGTGGGTGTCGACCTGTGGTGCGTGCTGTTCGCGATCGCGATCGCGGCCGGGCTGGCCGCCTGGACGAGCCTGCGTGGGGATTAGGCTAGCGCAGCGCCGCCGCGATATTGCCGCCGTCGACCGTGGTGACGTCGGCGGTGGTCTTGAGCGCCAGCGCCTGCGCCACAAAGGCCTGGGCGACGTCTTCCGCCGTCACCTCGCGTCCGAGCAGGTTGCCGCTCATGTAATCCTTCTCGGAAAGGCCGCGCGCCTGCGCGCGCTGCGCGATCATCTCGTCGGTCAGGATGCCCGAACGGATGCGGTCGGCATTGACCGCGTTGGCGCGAATGCCGTCCGCCCCGTAGTCGAGCGCGTATTGGCGCACCAGGAAGAGCGTGGCGGCCTTGGCGACCCCGTAGGGACCGAAATTCGGGCCCGGGTTCACGGCCTGCTTGGACACATTGAACAGAAGGCAGCCGCCGGTGCCCTGCGCCAGCATGATGCGCACCGCATTCTGGGCGACGCGCTGGTGGCCGTAGAAATTCAGCTCAAAACTCTGGCGCAGGACCGCTTCGTCGACCGCGCCGATGCGGCCCTGCCAGGCCGCGCCCGCATTCGACACCACGATGTCGACGCCGCCGAAAGCCTCCACCACCCGGTCAAACGCGGCCCGCACCGAGGCGGCGTCGGTGACGTCGCATGCGAGCGCGAGCGCGCCACCGCCGATCGCGGTCGCGGCCGCCCGCGCCGCGCCCTCATCGAGGTCGAGGAGCGCGACCTCGGCGCCCGCCGCCGCGAAGGCCTTGGCGGTGGCGGCCCCGATGGCGCCGCCGGCCCCCGTCACCGCCGCGATCTGGCCGGCGAGCGGCAGCTCCTTGGCGGAGCCGAGCTTCGCCTGCTCGAGCGACCAATATTCGACATCGAACATGTCGGCTTCGCTGATCGATTCGAATCGCCCGATGGCCTCGGCATCGGTGATCGTCGCAATCGCGGCTTCGGCGAGGTCGGCGGCGATCCTGGCGTCCTTTTTGGCGCGCCCCAGGCCGAACAGGCCGAGACCGGGAACCAGCGCCACGCGGGGCAGGGGATCGAGCATCTGCTTGATGCCGCCGACGCGCGCATTGTTGCGGGCGAAATAGGCCTTGTAGTGCTCGATGAAACGCGCGACCGCCGCCGCGGCCTCGCGCTTGAAGTCGTCCGCCGCGCCGTCCTGCGGCGCCGCCACCACCAGCGGCCAGTTCTTGGTGCGGATCGTGTGGTCGGGCGTCACGACGCCGGCGCGGGCGTAACGGCCGACATCCGCGCCGCCGACGAAATTGCGGATCGCGTCGCTGGTGCGGAATTCCAGGATCAGACGGCGCCAGGCGCCATCGTGGCGCGGATCCGCGAGGCTGCAGGCGCCGCGAATGATCGGCGCGACGGTCGCGAGCGGCGCGCAGGCCTGCGGCAGCTGGGCGGTGACGAACACCGCCTTGCGGTTGCGCCGCAGACGCACCTCGGCGAGCGACACCAGCTCGATCATGCGCTCATAGGCTTCGCGCGCGCTCGCCCCGAAGGTGAAAATGCCGTGCTTGTGCAGGATCAGGCCTTCGGCCCGCGGCGTCGCCTCGAACACCTCGGCGGATTTCTTGGCGAGGCTGAAGCCCGGCATGATGTAGGGCACGATGCCCATCCGTCCGTCATAGAGCTCGCCGCAGATTTTTTCGCCATCCGGCTGGTCGGTGAGACTCAGGATCGCGACCGAATGGGTGTGGTCGACGAATTTATGCGGCACGAAGGCGTGCAGCAGGGTCTCCACCGACGGATTGGGGGCCATGGGATCGATCAGGCTGGCGCGCTGGAAGCGCACCATCTCTTCGTCCGAGACCGCCTGGCGCGCGCGCAACGCAAGAAGCGGGGCGAGCCGCACCGCCGGCATGCCGGCCGGCTCCATGGTGCCCATGTCCCAGCCGGTGCCCTTCACGCTGAGCACCTCGGTGTCCTGCCCGAGCAGATCGGGCACCACGGTCTTGACCGAGGTGTTGCCGCCCCCGTGGAGCACGAGGGCGGGGTCCTGGCCGAGCAGCCGCGTGGTGTAGACGCGCAACGCCAGGTCGGATCCGACGCCCTGGCGGGCGTAACGATCGACCATGGCCTCGGCGTCGCGCTCGACGTAGCGGCTGTGCATCCTTTGTCTCCGCAGCCGCGATCAGCTCTTCAGCCCGCCCAGTCAGGCAGCCAAGTCGGCCGCCCGGCGTCAGCCGCCCAAGAGCCGCTTTCCCCACCAGCCGGTCCGGCGCGGCTTGCCGTCGTCGTCTTGCGATTGATCCGGCGTTTCCGGCGCGTCCGCGGGCCGCGTCACCGGTTGCGCTGCGCTCGGGGTCGGCGACGAATATTGCGGGGCCTCGTCGTCGATCGGGAACGGCACCGGCTCGCGGACGGTCGAGCGACGCCGCGGCGGTTCGGATGCGGGCGGTCCGCCGCGCGCGAATTCCGGCTCGCGCGACGCGGGGGCGGCGGGTTCCGTCCTGTCGCGGCCGACCGGGGGGCCGCCGAAATCCGCAACCGCCTTGGCGAGTTCGGGCTCGATCGCGTGCGGCGCCACCGTGCCATGTTCCATGGCGCCGTATTCCATGGCGCCGTGCTCCACGGAGCCGTGTTCTGCGGCGCCATGCTCGCCGGAGCCGGCCATATCGGGGGCGATCCGCTCCTCACCCTCGCGGTCGCGCCGGTTGCGCCGGCCGCCGCGCCGTCCCCGCCGCCGCCGTCGTCGCAACTCGCCCTCGGCGGTGGGATCGCCGCTGCCGTTGGCGTGCGGTTGGGATTCGCGCGGCTCGCCGGCATGCGGCTCGGCGTTTCCGCCGGTCTCTTCGTCGTCCGCAAAGGCGTGATTTTCCGGCGCGCTCGCGTGTCCCGCAACCGCTTCGGAACCCTCGCGCGGCTCGCCGCGCCGTCCGCGCCGGCGTCGCCGCCGCCGCCGTCGCACGCCGTCGGCGGTTTCGCCGGTTTCGCGCTCGCCGGCCTCGTGGTCGCCGTGCTCGCCCGATTCGCGTTCGCCCGCGTCGCGGCCCTCGGCCTCCATGGCGTCGCCGCTTTCCTCGCCTTCGGAGGTTTCCTCGTCCTCGAACTCGTCCTCTTCGGTCTCCTCCTCGGCGTCGAGCGGCTCTTCCTCGGGCTCGATGGGCGGCGCAAGGGCGGGCAGCGCGGCCGCGATCGCGCGCGCCTGGTCGACGGTATGGACCTGCTCGCCGCGCTCGATCACGAAGGGCGTCTGTCCGCCCATGGTGGCGTCGGCGGTGATCGTGATGGTGATGCGGAAGCGCTCCTCGAGCTCGCGCAGATGCGCGCGCTTGTGGTTGAGCACGTAGATCGCGATGTCGGAGCGTGTCCGTACGACCAGGTTGTGCGTCGCTCCGCGCAGCAGCGTCTCCTCGATGGTGCGCAGCACCTGCAACGCGACCGAGGCGACCGAGCGCACATGGCCGGTGCCGCCGCAATGCGGGCATTTCTCGGTCGAGCTTTCGAGCACGCTGGTGCGGATGCGCTGGCGCGACATCTCCATCAGGCCGAAATGCGAGATGCGGCCCACCTGGATGCGCGCGCGGTCGTGCTTGAGGCTCTCCTTGAGCCGGCGCTCGACCGAGCGGTTGTTGCGCTTCTCGTCCATGTCGATGAAGTCGATGACGATCA
>DATBBS010000299.1:0-4525 GCA_036270895.1 Xanthobacteraceae bacterium | reverse complement strand
CCCACAGCACCGCACATGGCTAACAGACTCTTACTGGGATCGGTTAACGCGAGATTAGCGCCCCCGTCCCCCACAGCCCCTAACTACCGGGTGAGTATGGCAAAAACGTGCCCGGGCCCGCAATGGGGCCCGGGAAAGGATCAACGCCGATCTTGAAACTGCTGGGTGGTGAGGCGCTTAGAGGCTATTCACAGGCGTTTTCCGCCCGCAATTCGCCGCTCAGGGTCACGTCAGCGCGCGATCGTCCGGCGTGGCACAGCCTGGCCCCGCGGGGAGCCGAACAGCCAGCCGAAAACCGACCCGTCGCGGTTGTTGTTCGCGTAGGAATAGTTGTCCGGCAGGCGCGGCGGCCGGTTGGCGGTGCTGGCTTCGCGATTCTCGACGCCGATGTCGGCCACCCGGTGCTCGTCGCCCTTCATGACGGCGAAATACTTCGCGTCACGGCCATAGACGTCGTCGCGCATCACCAGCTTGCCGCCTTCGTCCACATAGGCGGTCTGGTACGTGATGTGGACCGGGATCGGGGTCTGCAAGTGGATGTCGGTCTCGCCCGTCCCATACATCCGGTGGAGACGGTCGATCGTGTAGTGGTCCTTCGGATTGGCGAGCGACAGCAACACCTCGGCATACTTGTCCGGATTCTGCACCCGCATGCAGCCATGGCTGTAGGCGCGCGTCTCCTTGGCGAACAAATGCTTGTCCGGCGTGTCGTGCTGGTAGACCAGGAACTTGTTGGGGAAATTGAACCGGATGCGTCCGAGCGCATTGCGCTCGCCGGGCGGCTGATAGATGCGCACCGTGCCGTCGCGATTGTGCTCGACCTTGAGGCCGATCCGCTCCAGCGCGGTCGGATCCTGCTGCAGCGCGGGCAGATACTCGTTGTTGATGATCGAGGGCGGCACGTTCCAGGTCGGATTGACGGTGATGTATTTCATCGTCTCGCTCAGCAACGGGGTCGCCTTCTGGCCCGGCTGGCCCGTCACGATGCGCGTCGTCCAGACGGTGGCGTCGTTGCTCACGACCTTGAGGGTGAAATCCGGGATGTTGACCATCACATAGGTCTTGCCCAGGTCGCGCGGCAGCCAGCGCCAGCGCTCCATGTTGGCGAGGATGACGTCCACCGCACGGTCGCGCTTGGGGCCGTTGAGGGCGTCGATGGTCGCCGGCGTCAGGTTGCCGGTCGCCGCTAGGCCACGCCCGTCCTGGAACTTCTTGACGGCGTCGGCCAGCGGCTTGTCGTAGGTGGTGTTGCCCTCTTCGGCGACGCCGAGGCGTTGGCGCAGCGCCGGGACGCGCGGGTCCTGCATCGCGGTCTTGGCGAGCTTCAGCACCTGGCCATGCTCGATACGCTTGGGGGCGGCGTCGCCCCGGCCACCGCGCAGCTCGGCGAGCTTGGCCTTCAGGGCCTTGTAGCCCGCATGCGGAGGATTGAAACGCTCGAGCGCCGCGGCGACGTCTTTGGTGTCCGCCACGCCGCCGAGAACGTCGGCCGGCTCCGGCGCGACGAGATTGAAAGCGATGTCCGAGCTGATCCGGGTGTAATGCACGCGGCCGATCTGCGCATGCCGCGCATAGGTGAGCACGGTCGCGGTGGTCTTGAGCTCGGCTTCGGCGAGCGCGGCCGCGTCGGCCCCCGCCTTGACGGTGGGCAGCACATAATCGGCCGGGTCCAGACCGTCGGCGTCGACTTTCGCGAGGAAGGCCGCGACCGCCTGGGTGCGTTCGCCCGCGTTGCCTTTGTCGATCCACAGCGGCGCGTAGTTGCGTGCCGCATAGAAGGTCTCGACCGCGGGCCGGCTCTTGCGATCGATGAAACGGTCCGCCTTGCCGGTGAGATACTCGCGCAGCTTGTCGGCGACCGGCTGGTCGGCCTCGGCCAGGGCGGCGGCCGGCTGAGCCGCGGGGACGGTTGCGGTGGTTGTCGGCTCCGCCGGCGGGGCGGCGGTGGAGGAGCTGGGCGTCGGACCGGGGGCGAGGTTCGGCGGCGGAACGGTGGTATCCGGAACCGGCACGAGGGCCTCGATGGCCTTTTCGTTGTCCGCCACCGCGTAGGCCGGCGCGTCGTGCGCCGCAAGAACAAGGCCCACCGCCGTGCTGGCCAGGAGCAATCCGAAGCGAAGTCCGTGCATTGATAAATTTCCTTCCAACGTGGCCACGACGGTCGCGACGATCAGGCTTTAGTCATATCGACCGGCGTCGAGGTTCACCGCACCAACGCCCAGACCCCATCAAAGCACCAAACGATTGCAAATTTACTCCACGATACCCCAGTGAGTCGCGGAGCGGATATTGTATTCTTCCGGTTTGGTGCATTTTTGCGGCTGTGTCACCGTCCAGACACGTCGGCCTCGCCCGGGCCCTCGGCGAGCCCGAGATGGTCGATCTTGCGATAGAGCGTGGACCGGCCGATCCTCAATTTGCGAGCAACTTCCGACATTTGCCCGCGGTAATGGGTGATCGCGAAGCGGATCGCCGCAGCCTCGATGGCTTCCAGCGCGAGGACATCTCCCGCCGGGTCAAGCAGCGGCAGCATGGCGGTTAACGGTAAATTCAAAACGGCTCCCGTCGCGGCGGCCGCGCCCTCTCCGGGCTGGAGAACGAGCGGCTGCATCGCTCCCGCGCCGGCGAGGGAGGGGGCGGGGAGTCCCTGATCGGGGACGAGCGTCGTTTCGCTGGCCCCGAGGACCGCGATCTGCGGGAATTCCTCGATTCCGATCGTATCGCCTTCGGCCAGCACCACGGAGCGGAAAATCGCGTTCTCGAGCTGGCGCACATTCCCCGGCCAGGAGAAACCCATGAGCAGGGCCAGCGCCTCCGCGCTCACGGTGCGGACGCGTTTTCCCTCCTCGGCCGCGAAGCGGAGGAGGAAATGGCGGACCAGATGCGGAATGTCTTCCGTCCGTTCGCGCAACGGCGGCACGCCGACCGGGAAGACCGACAGGCGGTAGTACAGATCCTCGCGGAAACGCCCGGTCCGCACATCCGCGATCAGGTCCCGGTTGGTTGCGGAGATGATCCGCACATCGACCTTCAGCGGCTTCTTGGCGCCGACCGGATCGACCTCGCCCTCCTGGAGCACGCGCAACAGCTTGACCTGGGCGGCGAGCGGCAGCTCGCCGATTTCATCGAGGAACAGCGTGCCCCCGGAGGCGTCGACGAACTTGCCGGCGTGTCGCTCGGCGGCGCCCGTGAAGGCGCCCTTTTCGTGCCCGAACAGGACGGACTCGACCAGGTTTTCCGGGATCGCGCCGCAGTTGACGGTGACGAAGGGTTTTGCGCGGCGCTCGCCCGAGCCATGGATCGCCCGTGCGATGAGCTCCTTGCCGACGCCGGATTCGCCCTCGATGAGCACCGCGATGGAGGATGCGGCCGCCTTCTCGGCGGTGCGCAGGACCGTGAGCATCCGCGCGCTGCGGGTCACGATGTCCTTGAAGGTGAGCGTCCCGGAGCGGCTGTGCTTGAGGCGCTTGAGTTCGCCTTCGAGCGCGCGGGTCGCGAGCGCGTTGCGCAGCGACACCTGCAGGCGCTCCGCGCCGACCGGCTTGACGACGAAATCCACGGCGCCGGCCCGCATCGCCGACACGACGTTATCGATGCCGCCATGCGCGGTTTGCACGATGACCGGCACGTCGAGCCCGGCCTCGCGCATCCTGGCAAGCACCCCAAGCCCGTCGAGGTCCGGCATCACCAGGTCGAGGATCACGCAGTCGATGCGCGTCTTGCCGCCGGTCAGGATGGCGAGCGCCAGGTCGCCGCCTTCGGCCGTCACCGGCTCGTAGCCGGCCCGGCCGACCATGTTTTCGACCAGGCGACGGGCGACCGGGTCGTCGTCGACGATCAGGACGCGTTCGGCCATGACTTAACCCCGCACGCTACTGTCACGCATCGGGACACTTTGGCCGATCGGGCTTAATGTGCTGTTAAGCCTCAGCTTCCCGATGCAGGAATCCCGCTCGGATGACCTCGAGCCTGGGTTCGTCATTGCTTCGCCACATGGCTCGTGTTGCGATGGCGGCCCCGCCGCCCCCGGCGACCCGCCGGGACGCCAACCTCGAAGACCCCCATGCGCACCCGCTCGAGCCTTGCCGCTGCCAAGCCGAAACCCAAGCCGGACGCTCTGCCGGAATGGAATCTCGCCGACTTGTATCCCTCGCTCGACGCGCCCGAGGTCAAAGCCGACCTCGACCGGGTCGACGCCGATTGTCAGGCTTTCGAGGAGACCTACAAAGGGCGGCTCGCCGACATGGCGCGCTCGGCCGGCGCCGGCCGCACGCTCGCCGAGGCCGTGAAGCGCTACGAGGCGCTCGACGACCTGATCGGACGGCTGGTGTCCTACGCCGGACTGGTCCATGCGGGCGACACGACCGATCCGGCGCGCGCCAAATTCTACGGCGACGTGCAGGAGCGCATCACGGCGGCGTCCTCCCATCTCCTGTTCTTCACCCTCGAGCTCAATCGCATCGACGACAAGCTGATCGATGCCGCGATGGCGGATCCGGCGCTCGGCCATTATCGGCCCTGGCTC
>DATBBS010000298.1:0-2089 GCA_036270895.1 Xanthobacteraceae bacterium | reverse complement strand
AGAGTCAGTGCGGGGAACGCGCGCGCCGCCCCTTCATCCTTAACCAACCCCTTCCGTTTCCTCCCATCCCCTCACGCTGCGTCAGCCTTTCGGTAACCCCCTCTTAGCCACGGCGAGCGGAATCCGCCGTCCGCAACCTGGCGCTAGGCGGCGTTGCGTATCGTGGTCCGCGCAGGGAGCGCGTGGGATGACGCAGCGTTTCGGGATGGGCCGTCGGATGTTGACGCGGTGGGGACGCGCGGTCGCGCAGGGCTCGACCGTGCTCGGCATCGCCATGATCGGCCTGGTATGGGCGAGCGTCGGCTTCCATCTCACCAGCGAGCGCCAGAGCGCCGAGCGCGCCGCGATCGAGAATGCGGGCAATCTCGCCCGCGCCTTCGAGGCCCACCTGTCGCAATCCCTGCACGACATCGACCGCACGCTCGACATCATGCGGGCCTACTATCTGCGCGATCCCGCGGGCTTCGATTTCCGCGCCTGGATCGACAATTCCCAGATGGCCGACAAGGACCTGCTGCAGCTCGTCGTCATCGGGCCCGACGGCTTCATGCGCGCGAGCAGCATCTCGAGCGAGACCGGCGTCGACCTGCGCGACCGCGAGCACTTCAAGGTCCATGTCGATTCGCACGAGGACAGGCTGTTCATCAGCAAGCCGGTGGTGGGCCGCGTCTCCGGCCGCACCACGATCCAGCTCTCGCGCCGCATCGAGCGTCCCGACGGATCGTTCGGCGGCGTCATCCTGGCGTCGCTCGACCCGTCCTATTTCGCGCGGCTCTATGATTCGATCGAGGTCGGCAGCGAAGGCTACATCCGGGTGATCGGCACCGACGGCGTCATCCGGGCGGCCGGCGGCAGCATCCGCGAGGAACCGGGGCGCACGCTGGCCGGCTCGCGTCTGTTCAACGAGATCGCGACCCGGCGCGCCGGCTGGTTCTTCACCGACAGCAACCTGACCGACCGCATTCCCCGCCTCCTGGTGTACCGCGCCGTCAAGGATTACCCGCTCGTCATCTCGCTCGGCCGCGCCTCCAAGGAGATCTTCGCCGCCGTCACGGCCAAGCACAAATCCTACAATTTCATCGCTGGCCTCTTGACCGCGCTCATCCTGGCCGCGATCGCCCACAGCGTGCAGGGCCGCCTGCAGCTCGACCGCGCGTCCGAGAAGCTTCGCCGCCAGAATGCGCGCTTCCACGCCGCGCTCAACAACATGCCACACGGCGTCAGCATGTATGACCGCAACGGGCGTTTCGTGGTCTCCAACGACCGCTATCTCGAGATGTACGGGCTCCCGCCCGAGGAGGCGCGTCTCGGAACGTCGCTGCACGAGGTCCTGGCATCCCGCATGAAGCTGCACGGCACCGCGGGCGACCCGCAGGTGCTGGCGCGCTCCCTGCTGGCGCGGATCGCGCTCGGCAAGCCGGTGCTGGCCTTTGCGACCACCAGCGACGGCCGCACCATCAGCATCACCAACCAGCCCATGGCGGACGGCGGCTTCGTGGCCACCCACGAGGACATCACCGAGCGTCAGCGCGCGCAGCGCGAGCTCAAGAGCACCAAGATCTTCCTCGACACGGTCATCGAGAACATTCCGATGCCGCTCGTCGTCAAGGACGCGCACACGCAGAAATTCATCTTCGTCAATCACGCCTATGAGGAGTTCATCGGGCGCAGGCGCGACCAGCTCATCGGCCTCACCGTCCACGACCTCTTTCCGCTCGATCACGCCCAGAAGGTCGTCGAGCGCGATATCGAGGCCCTGCGCACCGGCAACGGGCTGGTCAAGGCGGAGTTCGTGCTCGCCACCCCGCGCGGCCCGCGCATCGTCAATACGATGCGGCTGGTCGTCGGCGGCGACGACGGCGCGCCCGGACATGTGATCGCGGTGCTCGACGACGTCACCGACCGGCGCAAGTCCGAGGAGCGGATCGTGCACATGGCGATGCACGACTCCCTGACCGACCTGCCCAACCGCGCCCAGTTCCAGGCGCGGCTGCGCGAAGCGCTGGCGCGGGTCGAGCGCGGCGAGCGGCTCGCCGTGCTCTGCCTCGACCTCGACAATTTCAAGACCATCAACGACGCGCTCGGCCAT
>DATBBS010000297.1:0-8689 GCA_036270895.1 Xanthobacteraceae bacterium | reverse complement strand
GATGCCTCGACGTCGCTCTCCATGACGGCGCAGGAAATATAGAAGCAGATGCCGATCGGCGGGATGAAGATGCCGATGCCCATCGCGAGCAGGATCACCATCGAATAATGGATGCTGTCGATCCCGAGCTGATTGGCGATCGGCAGCAGCAGCGGGCCGAGGATGATCAACGCCGGCAGGCCTTCGAGCAACGAGCCGACCACGATCAGCAGCACCATCGAGCCGATCAGGAACAGCGCCGGGCTGTCCCCCATGAGATGAAGCGTCTTGATGAGGGCGGCCGGCAGGTTGGCGGCCGTCAAGGTCCAGGCGAATGAGCCTGCGGCCGCGATGATGAACAGCACCATGCCGGCGAGCAATCCGCAATCGATCGCGATATCGAAGAATCCGCGCAGGCCGATCGAACGATAGATCAGAACGGACAGCGCGATGCCGTAGAGGACAGCGACCGCCGAGACCTCGGTCGGGGTCGCGAAACCGAACTTGATGCCCACGATCATGATCACCGGCATGATCAACGGCAGCACCGCGCCCGCGATGGATAGCAAGAGCTCGGACAGGCTGGCGCGCGCCGCCCGCGGCGTGTCGCGCCGCCACGCCAGCCAATGGATCGAGATCATCAGGAAGAGCGCAATGACCGCCGCCGGCAGCAGGCCGGCGACGAACAGCGTGCCGATCGAGATCGGCGCGACCGATCCAAGGACCAGCATCGCGATGCTCGGCGGGATCGTCTCCGACATGGCGCCCGCTGCGGACAGCACGGCCGCGCCTTCTTCCGGCCGGTATCCCTGGCGCCTCAACTCGCGGCGCAGCACGGAGCCGACCGCCACCACGTCGGCCGCCTTCGAGCCGGAGATGCCGGAAACCAAATAAATCGTGACCACCACGACCTGCAGCAGGCCGCCGCGCAAATGCCCGACCAGCGCCATGGCGAGCCGCACCAGCCGCACGCTGATGCCGCCTTTCTCCATGATCAATCCGGCCCAGATGAAGAAGGGGAGAGTGAGAAGGATGAAGTGGCTGGTGCCGTCGACGGTGTTCTGCGCGGCGGCGATCAGCGGCGCCGAATCCGTGATCTGCAGGAAGAACAGCGACCCCAGCAGCATCGAGAAGCTGACCGGCAGCCCCAGAAGCACCGTCGTGAAGAACAGGATCAGCATGACGCCCAGCGCCGTTCCGTTGCCGGGCCGCGCGATCGGCAAATAGCCGATCGCCACCACGACGGCGATCAGCGCGACGACGAGCGGAACGATCCGCAGCGCGACGGCGGGTGGATGGTCGAGAATCAGCCGCTCGAGCGCGAACAGGGCGACCAGGATCATTCCGATCGTGAAGGGCAGCACGATCCAGGCCGCGCTGATTTGCAGGATCGGGGTCCGCGACGTCGCGGCGACCGTCAGGAGATCGAACGACACCCAGAGAGCCGTGAGCGCGACGCACAGGATGAGCGTGTCGACCGCGGCCGCAATACGATGGCGCAGCGCGTCGGAAAAAAAGCGCGTCACGAACTGGATCGCCGTGTGATGACGCGCCCGATAGGCCGATGCGCCGCCGAGGAAGGCGAGGGTGGTGAGGCAGAGCTTCGACGCTTCCTCGGTCCACAGCAGCGATTGCGTGAACAGGTAGCGGATCGTGACGTCGGTCAACACGACGGCGAGCTCGCCGAGCAGGGCTGCCACGACCACGATCCGCGCGACGAGGTCGATACCGCGGAGCGCCGCCCGAAGGTTGGCGGCAGCGCGCGGGTGGCGCGCCTGCAGCCCGGCCGCAGGCGGCAGCGCGACCTGGACCGCGCCGGCGGCCGTCACCGACAGGCCCTCGCTCCCGGCACCCACGTCCGCGCTTCCCCCGGCGACGGTCAGGTGCTTCCGGCCTGCTTCATGACCGCGTCCATGAGTTCGCCCCCGATGACGTCGCGGAACTCCTTGTAGACGCCGTCGGTCTGCTTGCGATAGGCGGCACGGTCCACCTCGTTGATGGTGAGGCCCTTGTCCTTGAGGAATTTGGAGGTCTCATCGGTCTTCTCGACCATGGTGCGGCGCCAGTCGGTCGTGAGCTCGTGCGACGCGGCGCGCAGCGCTTCCTGCACGTTCGCCGGCAGTGAGTCGAACTTGCGCTTGCTCACCATCATGACGCCCGCATTGTAGACGTGATTGGTGAGGTTGACGGTCTTGACGACCTCGTAATGCTTGGCGGACGGCAGCGCGATGATCGGCGTCTCGATCGCCTCGATCGTATGCTGCGACAGCGCGAGATAGATTTCGCTGTAATCGATGGCGATCGGATTGGCGCCGAGAGCGCGGAACATGGCCGCGAAGATCGGCCCCGGCTGGACGCGAATCTTCAGGCCCTTCATGTCGTCGGGCTTGGGCACCTTGCGGTCGATGGTCGATGTCACGCGCCATCCCCAGTAGCCGTAGGACAGGCCGTAGATGCCCTTCGGCGGCATCAGGTCGGCGAGCTGCTTGCCGACCGGGCCATCGAGGACTTTCTCGGCTGTGGCGAGGTCGGGAAACAGGAACGGCAGGTCCATGACCTGGAACTGGGGAATCAGCGTGTCGATGTAGCCGGACGTATGGGCGCAGAGATCGATGATGCCGGTCTGCAACCCGGTGAGGATGTTGGTCTGGCTGCCGAGCTCGCCGGTGCTGAACACCTGCACCTCGATGGCGCCATTGGTCTTCTTCTTGACGTTCTCGGCGAAGCGCAGCAGCACCTGATACAGCGGATGATTGCGGGTGTCGGCGAAAGTCAGCTTGAGCGTCTGGGCCGGCGTCTGGGCGAACCCTTCGCGCGCCAGATACGGAAGCGCGACACCCGCGGCGGCCGTCCCGGCTGCCGTCTTGAGAATGGTCCGACGATCGATCATCTGGTTCCTCCCTCGCGGTTGCGGCTTTTATGTCTTGCCGCATCCTAACGGGACGCCGCGGCCGAAACCATCGCTATCGCGACGGACGGGGATCAGCCCGACAGTTTGCCGACCACTTCCTCGGCGAGCGACAGCGAGCATGTGAGCCCAGGCGACTCGATACCGAACAGCTGCACGAGTCCCGGCAGACCGTGTTCGGCCGGGCCGTCGACCACGAAGTCGGCGGCCGGCTCGCCCGGGCCGGTGAGCTTGGGGCGCACCCCGGCATAGTCGGCAAACAGCGAATTGTCGGGCAGGCCCGGCCAATAGGTACGGATCGCACCGTAGAACGAGTCGCCGCGGCGCGGGTCGACGTCGAAATTCATGCTGTCGATCCATTCGACATCGGGCCCGAAGCGCATGCGGCCTGCGAGGTCGAGCGTCACATGGATCCCGAGACCGCCCGGCACCGGCGCGGGGTAGATGAGCCGGGAGAACGGGGCGCGGCCGGCGTAACCGAAATAATTGCCCTTGGCGAGCACGAGCTTCGGCACACGTTCGCCCGGATAGCCCTCGGTCGCGCGCGCGAGACGCTGCGCGCCGTGGCTGGCGGAATTGACCACCGCGTCGACCGTGAGCGACCCCGGCTCGGGCCCGCCGAAATCGACCCGCCAGCCGGCGCGGGCGCGCGCCAGGCGCTCGACCGGCGTGTTGAACGCCAGGACGCCGCCGCGATCCTCGATGTCGCCCTGCAGCGCCAGCATGTAGCGGTGGCTGTCGATGATGCCGGTCTCCGCCGAGTGGAAGGCCGCGACGCAGAACAGCGCCGGCTCCATGCGCTTGGCCGCGCCCGCGTCCAGCATGGTCACGTTCTCGACGCCGTTCGCCAGCGCCTGGGCGTAGACCGCCTCGAGCTTGGGGATGTCGGACTCTTTGGTGACGATGAAGAGCTTGCCGAGCTTGCGATGCGCGATGCCGTGCGACTCGCAATAGGCATAGAGCATGCGGCGGGAGCGTGGACAGTGCAGCGCCCGCTTGCTGCCGCTCGGGTAATAGAGCCCCGCATGGATCACCTCGCTGTTGCGCGAGGACGTGCCAGTGCCGATCGCCGGCGCTGCCTCGGCCACGATCACGTCGTGGCCCTTGAGCGCCGCCTCGCGTGCGACTGCGAGCCCGACCACGCCGGCGCCGACCACCATCACCTGCATGGCTCAATTCCTGCTGGAAATCTCGATGCGGTCGCCGGCGGCGATCGTCCCGCCGGCGATCACCTCGGCATAGACGCCGCAATCCGCATGCTCGAAGCTGCGCATCAGCGTCACCGGAATGGTCAGGTCGCGGATGCCGGTGCTGGGCTCCACGTTGGTGGCAGCACACCGCATGATGCGCTTGACGACCTTGAGGCGCACCTGCGCGCCAACCGACAGGGTCTGGCCCAGGAGATCGAATTCTTTCCAGGCCGGCCAGCCCTCGACATAGAGATTGGCGCGAAACCGCAAGGGATCGACCGCCGCGCCGGCAACCGTCTCGATCGCCGCGACCGAGGCCAGATTGATGATCGAGACCACCTTCTTGGCCACGTCGGAGAAGCTGTGGCCGGGCGCCTGCAGCACCCGCGGCGGTCCGCGCAACTCGTCGGCGCAGAAGCCGGCAAAGAAAGCCTCGATCGCGCGTCGTCCGTCCGAGGTGCGCAGGTCGCCGCGCGCCGCCTCGCGGCCGCCCTCGCGGACCGTGAGCACGTGGGTCGCGTCGTCGAAATGGGTGTCGAGCCGGGCGAGTCGCTCGTTGCGCATGAGCATCAGAAAACGGCTCTTGGGAATGTAGGCGGGGGCCGCGGGGTCGAACCCGCTTGGCCCATTCTCGATCGCATAAAGCCGGTCGGCCGCCACGGTCTGGCCGGCCGAGAGCGTGGTGCCGGGCAATCCCTCCGCCGACAGGCCCTTCACCGGGTAGCGATAGATGCTTTTTACCCTGGGCTGCGCTGCTTCCATCGGCGGCATCCTTGGGGACCAAGACGAGCATGGTCAAGGCCCGCGGTCGCGATCCGCCCTCGCCGGCGGCCCGGCGGGGTGTAATTTCGATCGTTTTTCCAATAAATTAGCGGCGCGCTTCGGAGACCGCCGCCGGCCCCGATCCGCATCACCTGCCACGCCTTTGGCTTAACCACGCTGCGCCTCGCCTCTTCCGTCCGCCGGGACCCGCCCCCACATATTCGGTGCGGATGCCTGATGGGTCCGCGATGACTGGCGCGGCCTTTCTTGGTCATCAAGAACGGCCGGGCTTTTTGCGTCAACGATGTCCCGAGCGCGCCTGTTGGGCGTTCGGAGCAGGCCGAAGAGGGGTAGCTTCATGAATCTCGAAAAATATACCGAGCGGGCTCGTGGCTTCATCGAGGCGGCCCAGTCTCTTGCGTTGCGCGAAACGCACCAGCAATTCGCGCCCGAGCATCTCCTCAAGGTCCTGCTTGACGACCCGGAAGGCCTCGCGTCCGGGCTGATCGACCGCGCCGGCGGACGCTCGCGCGACGCACTGGCGGCGGTCGAGGCGGCGCTCAAGAAGCGGCCCAAGGTCGAGGGCGGCAGCGGCCAGCTCTACCTCGATGCCAAGCTTGCGCGGGTTTTCGACACCGCCGAAAAGGTGGCCGAGAAAGCCGGTGATTCCTTCGTGACGGTGGAGCGGCTGCTGCTCGCGCTCGCGCTCGAGAAGGACAGCGAGGCAGGCAAGATCCTCGCCCAGGCCGGCGTCACGCCGCAGACCCTCAATGCCGCCATCGAGGCGTTGCGCAAGGGCCGCACCGCCGACAGCGCATCGGCCGAGAACGCCTATGAGGCGCTCAAGAAATACGCCCGCGACCTCACCCAGGCGGCGCGCGACGGCAAGATCGATCCGGTGATCGGCCGCGACGAGGAGATCCGGCGCACCATCCAGGTGCTGTCGCGCCGCACCAAGAACAATCCGGTGCTGATCGGCGAGCCGGGCGTCGGCAAGACCGCGATCGTGGAAGGGCTGGCGCAGCGCATCGTCAGCGGCGACGTGCCGGAAAGCCTGCAGGACAAGAAGCTGCTCGCGCTCGACATGGGGGCGCTGATCGCCGGCGCGAAATACCGCGGCGAGTTCGAGGAGCGCCTCAAGGCGGTGCTGCAGGAGGTGACGTCATCCGACGGCGGCATCGTTCTGTTCATCGACGAGATGCATACACTGGTCGGCGCCGGCAAGGCGGACGGCGCGATGGACGCCTCCAACCTGCTCAAGCCCGCATTGGCGCGCGGCGAGCTGCATTGCATCGGCGCCACCACGCTCGACGAATACAAGAAGCATGTCGAGAAGGACGCCGCGCTCGCCCGGCGCTTCCAGCCGGTATTCGTGAACGAGCCGACGGTCGAGGACACCATCTCGATCCTGCGCGGCCTGAAGGACAGGTACGAGCAGCACCACGGCGTGCGCATCACCGACAGCGCGATCGTGGCGGCGGCGACCTTGTCCCACCGCTATATCACCGACCGGTTCCTGCCCGACAAGGCGATCGACCTGATCGACGAGGCGGCCGCGCGCCTCAAGATGCAGGTCGACTCCAAGCCTGAGGACCTCGATACGGTCGATCGCGAGATCGTGCGGCTGAAGATCGAGCAGGAGGCGCTCAAGAAGGAGTCCGATCCGGGCTCGAAAGAACGGCTCAAGCGGCTCAGCGCCGAGCTGGCAGAGCTGGAGAAGCGCTCGGCGGATCTCACCAGCCGGTGGAAGTCAGAAAAGGAAAAGCTGTCCCGGGCGCAAAAGCTCAAGGCGGAGCTCGATCAGCTGCGCACCGAGCTCGCGAACGCGCAGCGCCGGGGCGAATATCAGCGCGCCGGCGAGCTCGCCTATGGCCGCATTCCGGAGCTCGAAAAGAGGCTCAGGGCGGTCGAGGCGGCCGAAGGGCAGGGCGCCGTGCTGGAGGAGGCGGTGACCGCCGATCACGTTGCCCAGGTGGTGTCGCGCTGGACCGGGGTGCCGGTGGATCGGATGCTTGAGGGCGAGAAGGAAAAGCTCCTCGCCATGGAGGAGAAGCTGGCGAGCCGGGTCGTCGGCCAGGCGGAGGCGGTGAAGGCAGTCTCGACCGCGGTACGGCGGGCCCGCGCCGGCCTGCAGGATCCGCATCGGCCGATCGGCTCTTTCATGTTCCTCGGGCCGACGGGGGTCGGCAAGACCGAGCTCACCAAGGCGCTCGCCGAGTTCCTGTTCGACGACGAGAACGCGCTCTTGCGCATCGACATGTCGGAATACATGGAAAAGCATTCGGTGGCGCGGCTGATCGGCGCGCCGCCCGGCTATGTCGGCTACGAGGAGGGCGGCGCTTTGACCGAAGCAGTGCGCCGCCGGCCCTATCAGGTGGTGCTGTTCGACGAGATCGAGAAAGCGCACCCGGACGTGTTCAATGTGCTGCTGCAGGTCCTGGACGACGGCCGTCTGACCGACGGGCAGGGCCACCGGGTCGACTTCCGCAACACCCTCATCGTGATGACCTCCAATCTCGGCGCCGACTTCCTGGTCAACCAGCCGGAAGGCGAGGATACCGAGGCGGTGAAGGACCAGGTCATGGCGGTGGTGCGGGCGAGCTTCCGGCCGGAATTCCTCAACCGCGTCGACGAGATCATCCTGTTCCATCGCCTCAAGCGGAGCGAGATGGGAAAGATCGTCGACATCCAGATCAGGCGGCTGCAGAAGCTCCTCGAGGATCGCAAGATCACGATCACGCTGGACGCCTCGGCGCGCGATTGGCTGGCCGAGAAGGGTTACGATCCGGCCTATGGGGCGCGGCCCTTGAAGCGCGCGATCCAGAAAGCGTTGCAGGATCCGCTCGCCGAGTTGATTCTCCAGGGCGCGATCAGGGATGGAGAAACCATCGCCGTCACGGCCACGAAGCAGGGCCTTGCCTTCAACGGCAAGGTCGCGGCGGCGGCGTAAGCGGGTTCAGTCGCGGCTTGCGGGGATGAGCGCCGGCACGCGTGCCGGAATGTGCGTCGCGATCAGCGCGCCGGTCCGGCCTGGGCCGAGCGCACCGGCGACTGGGACATCATGCCGTCGAGCCGGCTGCGCTCCGAATCGAAGGAGGCGAGCGCCGGCCCGTCGAGCACGCGGCCGCGCGGAAGCTTGACCTTCATCGGATCGACGAAACGGCTGTTGATCAGGATCTCGTAATGGACGTGCGAGCCGGTCGACAGGCCGGTCGAGCCCACGAAGCCGATGACCTGCCCTTGCCGCACCCGCGTGCCGACGTCCATGCCGCGCGCGAAAGCCGACATATGGCCATAGGCGGTCTCGTAGCCATTGGCGTGGCGCATGCGGACATATTTGCCGTAGCCGCCTTCCCAGCCGATCTTCTCGATCGTGCCGTTGCCGGAGGCGTAGATCGGCGTGCCCATGGGGGCCGCCCAGTCGACGCCGGTATGCGCCCGGGTATAGCCGAGGAGCGGATGCTTGCGGGCGCCGAAGCCCGACCGCATGATGCCAAGCGCGACCGGCTTGCGGACCAGGAACTTCTTCGCGCTCTTGCCGGTCTCGTCGTAATAGTCGACCACGCCGTCGTCGGGCGACTGATAGCGGTAGAATTTCTTGACCTCGCCGCCGACCGTAAGAGACGCGAACAATACGTCGTTCTTTGAGTCGATGGCCGCCGTCTCGTCCTCGCCCGCATAGAGCACCTCGAAGGAGTCGCCCGGCTGCGCCTTGCGCTGGAAGTCGACGTCGTAGGAGTAGATGCGGACCAGTTCCTCGATCACGGGCCGCGGAATCTGGTTGCGCAGCGCGGTCTCGTAGATGCTCTGATAGAGCCGCACGCCGCTGCCGTCGTCTTCTTCATCGTCG
>DATBBS010000296.1:0-3339 GCA_036270895.1 Xanthobacteraceae bacterium | reverse complement strand
GCCGACATGACGGTTCGACGTACCGGACGTCACAACCATGTGGTCGGCGATCGCGGATTTGCCACGGAGGTCGATGGTGGTGGTGTCCTCGGCCTTCATATCGTCGAGGCGCGCGAGGACAAGGCGAAGCGTCTCCTGGGTGTCGATCTTAACCTTGGAGACGGGAGCGGGCCGGCGACGTATGGCGGCCCGGGAGACAGCGGGTGTGGACAGGGGTCCTTCCTTTCGGTTCGACGAACCCCGGGCACCCTGCCCGGGGCCGAGACTCAGCATATGTGCGACCGGTTAACGGAATCAACCACTCTCACGTTCCGGGCCTGGCCGGCGTGGCCGGCGCCAGCTCGCCGGCGACCGCCCGGGCGGCCCTTCCGGGCGCCGCCACATCGGCAGTTTCGCCCGTTTCGACGGCAGTTTTGTGACTTTGGTGGCGCTCCGCCCGCAGCGCGGTCGAGGACAGCGGCGACTTGAGGCCGTGCAGGAATACCCAGGCGGGCGGGCGGCGGTTCGCCAGCGTGGCGGCAGCCGATTCGGGGATCTGGGCGCGGGCGAGCGCCTGCGCGGCCACGCTGGCGGCCGAATAGAGGCTCGGTCCCAGACGGTCGACCACCGCCATCGGGATGAGGCGGGCGATGCCGCGCCATTTCTGCCAGCGATGAAAGCTGCGCAGATTATCGGCGCCCATGATCCACACGAAGCGCACGCCGGGACAATGCTTCACCAGATAGGAAACCGTGTCGTAGCTGTAGCGCACGCCGAGCTCGGCCTCGAATCCGGTGATGACGATGCGCGGATGGCGGCTCAGCGCCTTGGCGGCGGCGATGCGCTGCGCCAGCGGCGCGAGCCCGCGGGTATCCTTCAGCGGATTGCCGGGCGTCACCAGCCACCATACCCGATCGAGCTTGAGCCGGGTCATGGCGAGCAGGCTGGCGGCCAGATGGGCGCGATGCGGCGGATCGAAGGTGCCGCCGAACAAGCCGATTCGAAGGCCGGGAGCGTGCGGAGGGAGACGGATCACGCGACTGGCCCCAGAGTCGTCATGCCCCGCGAAAGCGGGGCATCCAGTAATCCGTATCGGGGCGAATCAGGCGCAGCATTCAATCGAAAGCGGCGGCGAGTACTGGACTGCCCGCTTCCGCGGGCAATGACGACGGAGAGGCGAGTGAACATTGCAATCACGGGCGCGTCTGGCCGGTGCCGAGGACGCGGTATTTGAACGTCGTGAGCTGCTCGGCGCCGACCGGGCCGCGTGCATGCATGCGCCCGGTGGCGATCCCGATCTCCGCGCCGAAACCGAACTCGCCTCCGTCGGCGAACTGGGTCGAGGCGTTATGCAGCACGATCGCCGAATCGACCTGGCGCAGGAACTTGCCGGCCGCCGCCTCGTCCTGCGTGATGATCGCGTCGGTATGGTGCGAGCCGTAGCGCTCGATATGCGCGATCGCGCCGTCGACGCCGTCGACCACCTTCACCGCGATGATGGCGTCGAGAAACTCGGTGCTCCAATCCTCCTCGCTCGCCGCCGTGACGCGCGCATCGACGGGCTGCGTGTCGCGGTCGCCGCGCACCTCGCAGCCTGCGTCCAGCAGCATCTTGACCAGCGGCGCGAGATCCGCCTGCGCGGCCGCGCGGTCGACCAGCAGGGTCTCGGCCGCGCCGCAGACTCCGGTGCGGCGCATCTTGGCGTTGAGCACGATGTGCTTCGCCATGGCGAGATCGGCGGCCTTGTCGACATAGACGTGACAGTTGCCGTCGAGATGCGCGAAGACCGGCACGCGCGCCTCCGCCTGCACCCGTGCGACGAGTCCCTTGCCGCCGCGCGGCACGATCACGTCGATGGCGCCGTCGAGCCCCGCCAGCATGAGGCCGACGGCGGCGCGATCGCGCGTCGGCACGAGCTGGATCGCGTCCGCCGGGAGGCCGGCGGTCCGCAGGCCGGCCGCGAGCGCCGCGTGGATGGCGCGCGCGGAGCGGAAGCTCTCCGAGCCGCCGCGCAGGATGACCGCATTGCCGGCCTTGAGGCAGAGACTGCCGGCATCGGCGGTGACGTTCGGGCGGCTCTCGTAGACGACGCCGACCACGCCGAGCGGCACGCGCACGCGCTCGATCCGCAGGCCGTTGGGGCGCGTCCAGGAATCCGACACCGTCCCGACCGGGTCCGCGAGTGCCGCCACGACCTCGATCCCGTCCACCATGGCGGCGACGCGCTTGTCGTCCAGCATGAGGCGGTCGACGAAGGCGGGGGTGGCCCCGCCGGCGCGCGCCTCGGCGATGTCTTCGGCGTTGGCGGCGAGGATCGCGGCGCGCGCCGCGCGCACGGCGTCCGCCATGGCGCCGAGCGCCCGCGCCTTGTCGGCGGGCGACGCGAGCGCGAGGACGCGCGCCGCGCCCTTGGCGCGGCCCCCGATATCGCGCATCACGGTGGCGATATCGCCGGGTGCTTCAACGGTTTTGAGCGGCGCCGTCATGGCCGATATCCAACTTTCAGGCAGGCTTTCTCACGCCGGCTTTCTATCATGTCCCCACCCGGCCGGCGAGCCGGCGGTCGGCGGTGCGCCGACATGGTGAATCTTCAGACCTGCTGCGGCTCGGAGCGAAAAACCGGCTTCCAAAACCCCGCCGAGCAGCCCGCCACCAGCCAATAGGCGAGGCCGCCCGCGAGCCCGGCCGCCACCATGATCCGGGGCTCGGCCAGGAAGCGGTAATCGTTCTGGGTGTCCTGCATGAGCGACCAGCCGATCCAGGCCGCCAGTCCGCCATTGGCGGCGTGATAGATCCAGGAGCGGATCGCGAAGGCTTCCGAGATCAGCACGCCGACCGCGGCCGCGAGCAGCGTCAGCGCGATGGCGAGCGACAACAGGAAGGCCAGCACCGGCCCGGCGAGCACGAATGCGACGAGCCAATATCCCTGCTCGTCCGGCCGCGCATCGGCGAGCGCGGCGAATTCGTGCCAATGGGCGACGATCAGCACGATCATCGCCACGACGACCGCCACCACGCCGCCGAGCGGGACGAGCAACAGGCGTATGAGCAAGCGGAAGACGCTTTCCATCCGGTTCAGTCCGTCATCGCCATGGCGCGCAGCGCCATCCGCTCGCGCGCGGACAGCTTCTCGGTCGCGCTCTTGAGCTGGCCGCAGGCCGCCAGGATGTCGCGCCCGCGCGGCGTGCGCACCGGCGACGAATAGCCGGCATTGAAGACGTATTCGGAGAATTTCTCGATCTGCTCCCAGTCGGAGCATTCGTAGCGGCTGCCCGGCCAGGGATTGAACGGGATCAGGTTGATCTTGGCGGGGATGCCCTTCAGGAGCTTCACCAGCGCCTTGGCGTCGGCGAGCGAGTC
>DATBBS010000295.1:0-2417 GCA_036270895.1 Xanthobacteraceae bacterium | reverse complement strand
TCGTTCCGGAATTCCTATCCGCGCGAGCTTTCCGGCGGCATGAAGATGCGCGTGTCGATCGCGCGGGCGCTGGTAACCGATGCCGGACTGCTGCTCATGGACGAGCCCTTCGCGGCGCTCGACGAGATCACCCGCTTCAAGCTCAACGACGATCTCATCGCGCTCTCCGGCGCGCTGGCCAAGACCGTGGTGTTCGTGACCCACTCGGTGTTCGAATCGGTCTATCTGTCGCACCGCATCGTGGTGATGACGCCGCGGCCGGGCCGCGTGTTCGCCGAGATCGCGATCGACGCCCCCTACCCGCGCGGCGAAAGCTTTCGCACCTCCGCCGAATATGCCGGCTATTGCCGGGTCGCCTCCCAGGCGCTCACCCGCGCCATGGCGGTGGCCGCATGAGCGCGCCCGACCGCGCGGTGACGCGCGAAAGTTTTCTGCGGGCCGGGCTGCCGCTTCTGACGCTGGCGCTCGGCATCTGGCTCTGGCACGCGGTGGTGCGTCTCTACGCGATCCCGCCCTATGTGCTGCCCGGCCCCGGCCTTGTCGCCACAACGCTCGTATCGGACTGGGATCTGCTGTCGGACTCGCTCCTCGCCACCCTCATCACGACGTTCGAGGGGCTGCTGCTTGCGGTCGCGGGCGGCATCGGGCTCGCGGTGCTGTTCAACGTCTCGCGGCTGATCGAATATTCCTTCTATCCCTATGCGGTGATCCTGCAGGTGACGCCCGTGGTCGCGATCGCGCCGCTGCTGCTCATCTATCTGCCGCAACAGGCCGCGGTGCTCGCCTGCGCCTGGATCGTCGCCTTTTTCCCGGTGCTCGCCAACACCACGCTCGGCCTCAACTCGGTCGACCACAACCTCGCGGATCTGTATCGGCTTTACGGCGCCTCGCGCCGCCAGATGCTGTTTCGTCTCAAGCTGCCGGCGGCGCTGCCCTATATCCTCGGCGGAATTCGGATCGCCGGCGGGCTTTCGTTGATCGGTGCGGTGGTGGCCGAGATCGCGGCCGGTTCCGCCGGCGCGGGTTCCGGGCTCGCCTACCGCATCGCCGAGTCGGGCTACCGGCTCAACATCCCGCGCATGTTCGCGGCGCTCATCCTGCTGTCGATCGCCGGAATCGTGATCTTCTTCGCGCTGTCGGGACTGTCGCACCTGCTGCTGCGGCGCTGGCACGAGAGCGCGGTACGACGGGAGAGCTGAATCCAGCGCCCGGCGCTGCGGTTCGATCGCATGGACCGGCGGGCCGAAACTGGATAATTGTTGCGCAACGAACAAAGTCATTTCACAGGGAGCCGGCCATGCGCCTACGGCAGATTTCGCTCCTCGCGAGCGCCCTTTTCGGCGGAACCGTCCTGCAGGCCTGTCTGCCAGGCGCCTCCGCTCACGCGCAAAGCGCATTGGGTCTGTCCGGACAGGTCTCGTCGAGCGACGAAGGCGCGATGGAGGGCGTGCTGGTCAGCGCCCGCCGGGACGGATCGAGCATCACCACCACGGTGGTCAGCGACGACAAGGGCCGTTACGCCTTCCCGGCGGCCAGAATGGAGCCCGGCCGTTACACCATCGCGATCCGGGCCGTCGGCTACAAGCTGGACGGGCCGAAGAGCGTCGATGTGCAGGCCGGCGCCACGGCCGATCTCACGCTCAGCAAGACCAAGAACCTGGCCGCCCAGCTCTCCAACGGCGAGTGGCTCATGAGCCTGCCGGGCGCCGACAAGCAGAAGGCCTTCCTCACCCAGTGCGTCGGCTGCCACACGCTGCATCGCGTCGTGAGCTCGACCCACGATGCGGCGGAGTTCGAGCAGCTTTTCCTGCGCATGTCGCGCTATTCGCCGGGCTCGACGCCGCTGCATCCGCAGCCGCTCCTGCCCGGCCCGCGTGGCGAGCGCCCGGCGGTCAGCGGCGCCGCCGCGAAGGCGGCCGCCGAATTCCTCGCCGGCGTCAACATGAGCAACGCGGAGACGTGGGAATTCCCGCTCAAGACCCTGCCGCGCCCGAAGGGACGCTCGACCAGGGTGATCGTCACCGAATACGACCTGCCGCGCAAAGACGCCCAGCCGCATGATGTGGCGGTCGCTCCGGACGGCCAGGTCTGGTACTCCGATTTCGGCGCACAGTTTGTCGGCGAGCTCGACCCCAGGAGCGGCAAGGTCACCGACTATCCGATTCCGGTGCTCAAGGCGGAGCAACCGAAAGGCTCGCTCGATCTCGAGTTCGATCCCGACGGCAATCTCTGGGTCGCCATGATGTACCAGGCGGGCATCACCCGGTTCGATCGCGGGACCAAGACCGCGCAAGCCTTCGCGTTCCCCAAGGAATGGCAGTCGGCGTCGACCCAGGCCTCGATGGTGTCGCCCTCGCACATGGGTGTCGACGGCAAGGTCTGGACCAACAACCAGGAGGACCACTCCCACTACCGCC
>DATBBS010000294.1:0-5173 GCA_036270895.1 Xanthobacteraceae bacterium | reverse complement strand
TCCGGTGCTGATCGGGGTCGCGACCCGCACCAACGGCGTCCTGCGCCTGCTCAAGGCGCTGCGCCACGAGACCCACGGCGTCGCCGGAACCGCCAAGCGCCTCGGGGTCAAGCCCGGCAACGATCCGGTCGCCTATGTGGTCAAGACCTTCCACACCGCGCATGGCGGCAAGATGTCGGTGGCGCGCGTGCTGTCGGGTCAGGTCGGGGACGGCACGACGCTGAATTCGCCCGCCGCGGAAGTGGGCCGCGTATCCGGCGTGCTCAAGCTGGTCGGCCAGGTGACCGAGAAGCGCGGGCCCGCGACGGCCGGCGAGACGGTTGGGCTCGGCAAGCTCGATCACGCCAAGACCGGCGAAACGCTGTCGGCCGGCAAGCAGGTGCATCCGCCGGTCGCCGAGGTGGTGCCGTTCGCGCCCGTGCTCGCGCTCGCGATCTCGGCCAAGGACCGCAAGGACGACGTGAAGCTGGGCCTCGCCTTCACCAAGCTGGTCGACGAGGATCCCTCGCTCAGCGTGCACCACAATGCCGAGACCCACGAGATCGTCGTCTGGGGACAGGGCGAGATGCATCTGCGGGTCGCGACCGAGCGCCTTGCCGATCGCTTCGGCGTGGCGATCGAGCGCCGTACCCCAAGCGTCGGCTACCGCGAGACCATCCGCAAACCGATCACCCAGCGTGGCCGGCACAAGAAGCAGTCGGGCGGTCATGGCCAGTTCGGCGACGTCGTGCTCGACATCAAGCCGATGCCGCGCAGCGCCGGCTTCTCGTTCGAGGAGAAGATCACCGGCGGCGTGGTGCCGCGCAATTACATCCCGTCCGTCGAGGAAGGCGTGATCGACGGCCTCAAGCACGGGCCGCTCGGCTTCCCGGTGGTCGACGTCGCGGTGGCGCTGACCGACGGCTCCTACCACGCGGTCGATTCGTCCGACATGGCGTTCCGCATCGCGGGCCGCATCGGCATCGTCGAGGCGCTGCCGCAATGCAGCCCCGTGCTGCTCGAGCCGATCCATACGGTGGAGATCGTCTGTCCGTCGGAGGCGACCGCGAAGATCAACGCCATCCTGTCGGGACGGCGCGGCCAGATCCTGAGCTTCGACACGCGCGAGGGCTGGGAAGGCTGGGACGTGGTGCGCGCCAAGATGCCGGAGTCCGAGATCGGCGATCTCATCATCGAGGTGCGCTCCGCGACCGCTGGCGTCGGCAGCTTCACCTTCAAGTTCGATCACATGGCGGAGCTCACCGGCAAGCAGGCCGACCAGATCGTGGCGGCGCGCCGGGCGGCGGCCGCGGAGTAAGCCGGCTGGCGCCGGGACGGCGCGCGGTCCGCGACGAGCGGACCGCAATGATCCATTAACGCATCAGGCTTCCCTCATCAGGCCGCCATCTTGCGGCGTGATTTACCATTTGGTTGCGTTTTGGCGCGCACCGCTAACCGAAAATACATCGCGGACGAACTAGATGGAGGCGATCGGCGGGCTCGCGCGGATCGCCGAGCCGATGAGTCTTTTGGGCGAGATGGCGTCATGTTCAAGGGCCTGAAGGGCATGTTCGCGGGGGCGAACGCGCCCATCGCAGACGACGAGCACGATACGGCCGGCAAGCCCCAGGTGACCCTCGCCAGGGCGCTCAAGCACGGCTGGCTCGACGTCTGGTACCAGCCCAAGGTCAGCCTGCAGACTCACCACTGGGTGGGCGCCGAAGCCCTCATCCGGCTGCGCCATCCCGAGCTCGGCGTGCTCGGTCCCGGGGCGTTCCTGCCCGGCGCGTCGGATGCCGACATGCTCACCTTGACCGAAACGGTGATCAAGACCGCGTTGCGCGACTGGAACGATTGCGCCGCGCTCGGCATGCCCGGGCTCCATCTCGCCGTCAACGTTCCGGCGAGCGCCTTCGTGGAGATTCCGATCGCACGCATCATCCGCGAGGAACGGCCCAAGTCCGACAAGTGGCCGGGCCTGATCCTGGAGGTCACCGAGGACCAGATCGTCAATGAGCTGCAAATGGCCAACGAGGTCGCAAACGAGCTGCGCCAGCAGAATTGCAGCCTCGCGATCGACGACTTCGGCGCCGGCTACTCCTCGCTCGGCCGGCTGCGCCAGCTGCCCTTCAGCGAGCTCAAGATCGACCGGGCCTATGTGATGGATTGTCACCTCGACAAGATGAAAGCGGGCATGTTGGAATCCATCATCGAGCTGGCGCGCCGCTTCGGTCTCAAGACCGTGGCGGAAGGAATCGAGAGTTCGCACGAAAGCCACAAGCTCCAGGGCCTGGGGGTCGCGGTGGGTCAGGGCTTCCTGTTCGCCAAGCCGATGTCGAAGGAGGATCTCCTGGCCAGGATCTCCGCCGCCACCGGCAAGCGGCGGGTCGAGCAGCCGCGTGCCTGGTGGCAGTTCGGCGCCGTCCCGACGCTCAGGACCGGGTAGTTATTCCGCCCCGGCGCGATCACGATCGTTTCAGACAGCTGTGACTTGCCGGCGAGCGTCCTTGCCCGTAGCAAAGAGGCGTAACGCCCCAGGAGCCCGTCATGCCCGTGATCCATCGCCGCGGTTGGGAGCTGCCCGAGCGCCACGCGACCCCGGAAAATCTCTTTCTCGACCGGCGCCAGTTTCTCGCCGCCAGCGGCGCCGCCGCGGGCGCGCTGGCGCCCGGGCTTGCGTTCGCCCAGCGCGTGTCCGATCTGCCCGATCCGAGCGCATCGCGCTATCCGGTGAAACGGAACGAAAGCTTCGTGCTCGATCGGCCGATCACCGACGAAGCGATCAATACGACCTACAACAACTACTATGAGTTCGGATCGGCCAAGACGATCTCGCGCGCCGCTCAGGCGCTGAAGCTGCGCCCCTGGACCGTCAAGATCGACGGCATGGTGGAGAAGCCGCAGGAGATCGGCATCGACGACCTGCTCGCCAGGATGCCGCTGGAAGACCGGCTTTATCGCCACCGTTGCGTCGAGGCCTGGTCGATGGCGATTCCGTGGTCGGGCTTTCCGCTCGCCAGGCTGGTCGAGCTGGCGCGGCCGCTCGGCTCGGCGACGTATCTGCGCATGGAGACCTTCCTCGACCCCTCTGTCGCGTCCGGCCAGCGCGCCACCTGGTATCCGTGGCCTTATGTCGAGGGCCTGACGATGGCCGAGGCCACCAACGAGCTCGCCTTCCTGGTCACCGGCGCCTATGGCAAGCCGGTCGCCAAGTCACAGGGCGCGCCGCTGCGGCTCGCGCTGCCGTGGAAATACGGATTCAAGTCGATCAAATCGATCACGCGCTTCAGCTTCACCGATCAGCAGCCGAAGAGCTTTTGGCAAGCGCTTCAGCCGGCCGAATATGGTTTCTGGGCCAACATCAATCCGGAGGTGCCGCATCCGCGCTGGAGCCAGGCGAGCGAGGAAGTCATCGGTACCGGCGAGCGACGGCCGACGCTTCTGTTCAACGGCTACGGCGACTATGTGGCGGGCATCTACCGCGCCATCGAGGGCGAGCGCTTGTGGGGATGACCCGTCGCGTCATTGCGAGCCCCGGGTCTTGCCGTCGGCAAGCCCGAGGGTGAACTCCGCGAAGCAATCTCGGGCCACGGACGTCTGCCTATCTGGCCGGGATTGCTTCGTCGCGCATTCGCGCTCCTCGCAATGACACGTAAAAAAGGCCGCGCAAAAAAAACGCCGGGCACGAGGCCCGGCGTAAGTTTTGCCGGCAGAGCCGACAATCACCTTCCAGAGAGGAACAGCTGTGGCAATCAATCGCGGCCTGGGAGGACGCAGCAACCAACCACCACAGCTCAAATCGAATATGTCGACGCGGGCATTGTCTCGCAACGCGATGACCCGCATGACAGCCATGTGACGCTCGCACGTCTTGGCGCCGCGCGGCGATAGCCGCGACGCGCGTTGCGGCCAATCGCCTCAGTAGCTCCAGCGCTGCGCCTTGCTCACCAGAAAGTCGCGGAACGCCTGCACGCGCGCGACCGACTTGAGCTCTTCCGGATACACGAAGTAGGCGTCGAGCGCGATCGGATCGGCCTCGCTGAACAGCTGCACCAGGCCGCCATTCTCCTCGACCAGATAGTCCGGCAGCATCGCGATACCCAATCCGCGCTGGCAGGCGCGCAGGATGCCGAGCACATTGTTGATGGTGATGTGCGCCGCGCGCGGCCCTTTGCTGTCGCGTCCGACCTCGACCAGCCAGCGCGTCGGCTGCAGATAGGCCGGGACGTGGCCGCCGAGCAGCAGCACGCGGTGGGTATCGAGGTCCTCGATCGTGCGCGGCGTGCCGAAGCGCTTGAGATATTCGGGCGACGCATAGGCATGGAAGCGCACGGAGAACAGCTTGCGCTGGATCAGATCGGGCTGGGTCGGCTGACGCAGGCGGATCGCCACATCGGCCTCGCGCATCGCGAGGTCGAGCTCCTCGTCGGTGGTGATCAGCTGGATGCGGATATCGGGATACAGGTCGACGAATTCTCCGAGGCGCGGCGTGAGCCAGTGCACCCCGATGCCGACCGTGGTGGTCACCTTGAGATCGCCGTGCGGCCGCTCGCGGCTGTCGGTCAGCTTGGCGCGCGCGGCTTCGAGCTTCATGAACACTTCGTGGGCGGTGCGGTAGAGCAATTCGCCCTGCTCGGTCAGGATCAGTCCGCGCGCATGCCGGTGGAACAGCGCGACCGAGAGCTCCTGCTCGAGCGCGCTCACCTGTCGCGAGACGGCCGACTGCGAAAGCCCGAGCTGCTCGCCCGCGTGGGTGAAACTGCCCGCTTCGGCGGCGGCGTGAAAAACCTTCAGCTTGTCCCAGTCCATGATGCAAAACCTTTGGTATGTCCCTGCGGGACGGAAAATCGATTATTCGGCCGCGGCGCGCTGCTCGGTCTCGCCATGCCCGGCGAGGAAGCGCTCGGCTTCGAGGGCCGCCATGCAGCCAAGGCCGGCCGCGGTCACCGCTTGGCGATAGACGTCGTCGGTGACGTCGCCGGCCGCGAATACGCCCGGCACCGAGGTCGCGGTCGAGAAGGGTGCGGTCTTGACGTAGCCCGAGGGCTTGAGCTCGAGCTTGTCGGCGACGAGCTCGGTCGCCGGCGAGTGGCCGATCGCGATGAAGACGCCATCGGCGGGCAAGGTGGCGATTGCGCCGGTGTCGACATTGCGCAGCGCGACGCCATTCACCTTGAACGGATTCTCCTCGCCC
>DATBBS010000293.1:0-6101 GCA_036270895.1 Xanthobacteraceae bacterium | reverse complement strand
GTATAGCCCACGAACCAGGCATCGCGGAACGCGTTGGTGGTGCCGGTCTTGCCCGCCGCCTTGATGCCGGTGAGCATGGCGCGCTTTGCGGTGCCTTCCTCGACCACCTTGTTCATCATGAAGATCATGTCGGTCGCGACTTGCGGCGGCAATACCTGCTCGGGTTTCTTGCCGTCGCGATCGAACCGCCAGATCGTCTCGCCGGCGCCGGTGCGCACCTCGAGGATGGCGTGCGGCGTCACCGCCTTTCCGAGATTCGGGAAGGTCGCATAGGCGACCACGTGCTCGAGCACCGTCACCGCGTCGGCGCCGATCGGCAGCGAGGGGGTGTCGGGCAGGGGCGTGCGAATTCCCATCTTGTGCGCGGTTTCCACGATCTTGGCGCGGCCGGCCTTGGGGTTGCCGTGCCCGATCGCGATCGAGAGCTTCACCGCGACGGTATTGATCGAGTTCTTGAGGGCGCTCCACAGCGGCTGCGCGCCCGAATATCCGTTGCCATAATTGTGCGGGCACCAGTTGCCGATGCAGACGGGCCCGTCGACCACGGTGGTGGTCGGCTTGAATCCGTTCATCAGGGCGGTGGCATACACATAGGGCTTGAACGAGGAGCCGGGCTGGCGCATCGCATCGACGGCGCGATTGAACTGGCTCGCCCCGTAATCGCGCCCCCCCACCATGGCGCGCACGCCGCCGTCGAGATCGGCGATCACGCCTGCCGCCTGCTTGGCGTGATAGTCACGGCCGTATTGGCGAAGCGAATTCTCCACCGCGGATTCCGCCGTGCGCTGAAGGCCCGGGTCGAGCGCGGTCCGCACCACGAAGGCGCGCTCGACGACCGATTTCGGCAGCGTGTCGACGAGCTTGCGCATCTCGTCGAAGGCCCAGTCGAGATAGTAATTGGGCGCGCCCTGGTCGCGCCGGTCGACGGCCGTCGCCGGGTTGCGGCGGGCGCCGAACACCTGGCCCTCGGTCATGAATCCGGCCTCGACCAGGTTGTCGAGCACGACGTTGGCGCGCGCACGGGCCGCCGGCAGGTTGATGTGCGGCGCATAGCGGGTCGGCGCCTTGAAAAGGCCGGCGAGCATCGCGGCTTCCGCCAGGTTCACGTCGCGGGCCGATTTGCCGAAATAGTATTGCGCCGCCGCATCCACCCCGAAGGCGCCGCCGCCCATATAGGCGCGGTCGAGATAGAGCTTGAGAATCTCGTTCTTGGTGAGCCGCGTCTCCAGCCACATGGCGAGGAAGGCTTCCTTCACCTTGCGCTCGATGGTGCGCTCGTTGCTCAGAAACAGGTTCTTGGCGAGCTGCTGGGTGAGCGAGGAGCCACCCTGAACGACGCCGCCGGCGCGCGCATTGGTCAGCACCGCGCGTAGCGTGCCCGGAATGTCGATGCCGAAATGCTCGTAGAAACGCCGGTCCTCGGTCGCCAGCACGGCCTTGATCAGATGATCGGGGAATTGCTCCAGGGGGACCGAGTCGTTGTGCCTGATGCCGCGGCTGCCGACCTCGTTGCCGTAACGGTCGAGGAAGGTGACGGCCAGCTCGGACTTCTTCAGCCAGTCCTCGTCCGAGGTCTCGCGAAAGGCGGGGATCGCGAGCGCCAGCGCGAGCAGGAGCCCGCCGAGGCCCAGCGTGCCGAGCTCCGACAGCGGCTCGATCAGGACCCAGCGCCGCCAGCCGGCGATATGGAAGCGGTCCATGAAGACGGCGAAGCGCTCGAACAGCTCGCGGCCCCAGATCGTGCTCTGGAACAGGCCGAAATCGAGGCGCGAATCGAGATCGAGCAGGAAGCGCTTGATCCGCGTCTTCCAGCCGTTACGCGGTCCGTCGCCGGGATAGAGGTTGGTCAAACCGGGATGTCCTTTGTGCCGTGGACCGGGCCGCCTGATCCGCGCGAGCCGGTGGTCTGGTATTAGCCCAACCGGACGGTCCGGCCAATCACCGACACGCCGCAGGGTGAACGCAGATTGGGGGTAATTTGGGGGCAAGGGGCCGGCGGGGCGCGGTTTCCACGCCGAACGCCGGGTGGAGGTATCATGACCCCTTGACGGGAGCCCGAGAGCTGTAGAAAGATTTCGCGCAGGGGTTGCTGGGGTGTAGTGGGGGGCGTTTTCATGCGTTGGATGGTTGTTTTGGCGCTCGCCGCCATGTGCGGCGGTTGCGCGTCGGTGACGCGCGGTATGACCGATCAGGTGCAGATCCTGTCGGAACCGGCGGGGGCAGAGGCTCATACGTCGATGGGGCACAGCTGCACGACGCCGTGCACGCTGCAGTTCAGCCGTAAGGATGAATTCATCGTGACGGCCTCGAAGCCGGGCTATCACGCGGCCGAGATGCCGGTCGGTACCCGGTTGGCGGGCGCAGGCGCGGCTGGGTTTGCGGGCAACGTTCTCCTCGGCGGCGTCGTCGGCATGGCGGTCGACGCAGCGAGCGGGGCGACGCTCGAGCACTATCCCAATCCGGTCATGCTCACGCTAATGCCCCTGCGCAAGGGTGAGACGCCGCGCGTGCTGAAACAGGAGCCACCGATTCCACCGTCGCCCGCGCCCGAGGCGGCGCCACCGCAGAGCTGACGGCGACAGGCCGGCCGCAGCGACAGCGCGATCGAGCCACAAACGAAAAGAGCCCGGTCGCGGCCGGGCTCCTCGTGAGGGGCGCGCCCGCCGTCTCAGTCGTCATACTCCGCCGAGATGTCCTTGCCGGTGTAATCGGGCATCAGCGCCGCCGCGATCAGGCTCACCACCGCGCAGGCCGCGATATAGATCGCGACCGCATGGCCCGAGCCATAGGCCGCGAACAGCGCGGTCGCGATCAACGGCGCCGGGCCGCCGGCGATCACCGACGCGAGCTGATAGCCGAGCGAGGCGCCGCTGTAGCGCAGGCGCGGCGTGAAGGCTTCGGCGATCAGGGCGGCCTGCGGGCCGTATTGCATGTCGTGCGGGATGAGCGACAGCACGATCGCGATGAACACCAACGCCGGCACCGCGGTGTCGACCAGGCCGAAATAGACGAAGCCGAAGACGCCGGTGGTGGCGGCGCCGATCAGATACATCTTCCGCCGCCCGATGAGGTCGGAGATGTGGCCCGACAGCGGGATGGTGACGAACGAGACGCAGGCGGCGGCCATCACCGCCCACAGGATGAGGTCGCGCGACATTTTCAGCGTGCCGACCGCATAGGCGAAAATGAAGGCCGTGAAGATGTAGAACGGCGCCTGCTCCGACATGCGCAGCAGCGCCGACAGGATGATCTGTTTCGGCTGCTGCTTGATGACCTCGAGGATCGGCGCAGGCTCGATGCGCTTGTCGTCCAGCAGTTGCTGGAACACCGGGGTCTCGAGGATTCCCAGCCGGATCCACAGCCCGATCGCCACCAGCACGATCGAGAGCAGGAAGGGAATGCGCCAGCCCCAGACGGCGAACTGGTCGCCCGACAAGGAGCTGAAGGCGAGGACCGCGAGGTTCGCCAGGAACAGCCCGCACGGCACGCCGAACTGCGGCCACGACGCCACCAGCCCGCGCTGCCCATGGGTGCGTGACCATTCCATCGCCAGCAGGACCGAGCCGCCCCATTCGCCGCCGACACCGATGCCCTGGAACATGCGCAGGATGGTGAGGATCACCGCGCCCCAGATCCCGATCGACTCATAGGTCGGCACGAAGGCGATCAAAAAGGTCGCGATGCCCATGCACAGGAGCGTCGCGATCAGCGTCGCCTTGCGGCCGATGCGATCGCCGTAATGCCCGAAAATGGCCGCGCCGATCGGGCGCCCGACGAAGCCGATGAAATAGGTGCCGAAGGCGGCGAGCGTCGCGGTCAGCGGATCGGAGTTGGGGAAGAAGAGCTTGCCGAAGATCAGCCCCGCGGCCGTGCCGTAGAGGAAGAAGTCGTACCACTCGATGGTGGTCCCGATGGTCGAGGCGATGACCGCCTTGCGCAAATGCGCGCTGTGCTCGTCCGACGACAATGTCGCGTATGCGGCTGCGGTAGCCATGGGTCACCCTCCAGATTGTTTCCTCGCCCCCCGGCGGGCTCGAGCGGCCCGTCTTCATTGACAGAATCGAAGATACTTGAGGCCGAAGGGGCTTCCAAGCCGCGCTGACCCACGGCGCGCGCCACCGGATAGCCACCGCGCGGGAGGTAAGGGCGACGCACATTTAGATCGTAGATTCAATACGATAGGTTGTTTACATCATCCGGCGTCGGATGGCCGGCCACACGCGGATCGTCAGGGTCGCAAGCCTGATGGGATCGGTTCGCCGAGCACGCCGATTCGTCCGTCCGACGGAGCGAATGCCGATACGCGCCCGGACCGTTATTCCTCCGGAGCGCTGGCCGACTGTGGGCCGTTGGTTTCAATCTCGTCGGCCTGGGCGACATAGCGCGTCGCCGCGGTACGTAGATGTTCGGCCGTCTGCGGGCGGTCGATCCGCTCCGCCAATTTCAGGCAAAATTCGGCTTGCGAACGCAAAAAACGGGGGTCTTGCATTGGGCATTCTCCCGATCGGATTGCGGGATCGCCACTCGACGGCCGTTACGTCGGCAAAGAGGGCACCGCTTCGAGGGATCGTCTTGGAGTCAACCCGCATCTCGGTACCGGGTTCGGCCACGGACGGCGATTCGGGAAATTAAATCAGGGTCTTCGTGCTTATTGCGCATCGTGAAAAATCACCCCGAGTGTATGCCGGCGGCCCGTTCGCAGCCGGCTCACGCCGTGCCGCATGTTCACGCGATAGATCCCGCGCGCGCCCTGCACCGGCCGGTGATGGACCGGAAAGATCACGCCTTCGCCCTGGATCAGAGGGACGACCTCGGCACGCGACTGCATGCGCGGGCGCTGCTCGGTGAGCACGAATTCGCCGCCCGTGAAGTCGTGGCCCGGCCGCGACAGCAGGACCGCGACCTGGAGCGGAAAGACGTGCTCGCCATAAAGGTCCTGGTGCAGGCAATTGTAGTCGCCGGCGCCGTAACGCAGCAGCAGCGGCGTCGGCCTGGTCTGGCCGGCCTGGTGGCAGCGGGCCAGAAACGCCGCGTGCTCGTCCGGATAACGGGTCGCGACGCCCATGCGGTCGTTCCAGCGATTGGCGATCGCCGCGAGCGGCGGGTAGAAGGCGCCACGCAACGCCGCGACGTCGTCGGGCAGGGGATAGGCGAAGTATTTGTATTCGCCACGACCAAAGCCGTGGCGTGCCATCACGACGCGGCTGCGGAAGAGCGCGTCCGCGCCGTAATGCGCCGCGAGCGCGGCGCATTCCCCGGCCGTGAGCAGCGGCCCCGTCGTCGCACAGCCATGGGCGTCGAGCGCCGCCGCGATGCCGGCCCAGTCGAGCGCGGCGACGCGTTTGGGGAGGGCGGCTTGTGCCGGCGACCGCAATGCGCCGGCCGCGCTCACGCCGCCGCCTCCTTGTCGAGCAGGGCGCGCTTGCGCGCGACGCCCCAGCGATAGCCCGAAAGGCCGCCGTCGAGACGCACCACCCGGTGGCACGGAATCGCCACCGCGATCGCGTTGCCGGCGCAGGCCTGGGCCACCGCGCGCACCGCCTTGGGGCGACCGATGCGCTTGGCGATCTCGCTATAGGTCGCGGTCGTACCGGCGGGAATCTTGCGTAGCGCCTGCCAGACTCGCTGCTGGAACGCGGTCCCGCGCAGGTCGAGCGGCAGATCGAGCCCTTGCGCCGGCGCCTCGACGAAACCCACCACGTCAGCGACCAGGCGCTCGAACGTCTTGTCGCCGCCGATCAATTGCGCTTTCGGGAAGCGAACCTGCAGGCCGCGCACCAGCGCGTCCGGATCGTCGCCCAGCGAGATCGCGCAAATGCCCTTTTGTGTCGCCGCCACCAGGATCGAGCCGAGCGAGCATTCTCCGACCGCAAAGCGGATCGCGGCGCCGGCGCCGCCGGCACGGAAATCGGTCGGCGTCATGCCGAGCAACCCCGAGGAGGCCGCATAGAATCGCCCGCTCGAATTGAAGCCCGCGCCGTAGATCGCCGCGGTGACGCTTCCGCGCTCCCTCAATGCGGCGCGCACACGCCGCGCCCGATGGGCTGCCGCATAGGCCTTCGGCGTCACCCCGGTCACCGCCTTGAACACGCGGTGGAAGT
>DATBBS010000292.1:0-5969 GCA_036270895.1 Xanthobacteraceae bacterium | reverse complement strand
CGCGCGCGGTCGGAATCGAAAGCATGGACCTGCGTGGCGAGCGCCGCGTGGCCCTTGTCCTGCTCGAGCTGTCGCTCAACCGCTCCCTCGAGGGCATCGAGTGCGGACTGCAGGCGCCTGGTCGCCGTCTCGATTGCACTTGTGTCGGTCACGCGCCGCCCCGTCGATCGGCCCATGGTGTCGCGCTGGGCATTCAAAAATCGCTTGCGTGGCAAGATGTTACAAACGGAAGCTTACGTGCTCGGGCGGCTTTTCGTCAACGCCGCGAACAGGGTTTTCAACGCCCGCGCGGCACCCCGACCGCGACCACGCATTTTCGATGTGGAAGCCCGACCAGACGCGTCGCCCTTCCTTTGACTCGCGGGGCCCGCATGGTATCAGTCCGCCGCCTTGGGGCCGGCTGCCGCCGCGACTCCGAGGCGCGCAACCCGGCCGGCACGCCATTGAGGCATCCTCGCTTCAACCCGCCACAACGGCCCTCGCCGGTGGGACCGCGACGCCCCGCTCAGGCCCCAAAGGCAGCCCATGACCGCACGCGCCGTCCAAGATCGCGCCCCAGATGGTGTCCCTGATCGCCGCCCGGATCGCGTCCACGACCGCATGGCGAATGCCATCCGGTCACTCGCGATGGATGCGGTCGAACAGGCGAAATCGGGACATCCTGGCCTCCCCATGGGGGCGGCCGACGTCGCGACCGTCCTTTTCACGCGCTTCTTGAAATTCGATCCCACCGATCCGGCTTGGCCGGACCGCGACCGCTTCGTGCTTTCGGCCGGCCACGGCTCGATGCTGATCTATGCGGTGCTGTATCTGCTCGGCTACGAGGCGACCACCATCGAGCAGATCAAGCGATTTCGCCAGCTCGGCTCGATCACGGCCGGTCACCCGGAACACGGCCACACCCCGGGCATCGAAACGACGACCGGACCGCTGGGCCAGGGACTTGGTAACGCGGTAGGCATGGCGCTGGCGGAACGCATGCTGGCGGCGCAGTTCGGCGAAGACCTGGTCGACCATCACACCTTCGTGCTCGCCTCCGATGGTGACCTGATGGAAGGCCTGTCGCAGGAAGCGATTGCGCTCGCCGGGCATCTCAAGCTCAACAAGCTGATCGTGCTGTTCGACGACAATGGCATTTCGATCGACGGGCCGCTCACGCTGTCCGACTCGGTCGACCAGGTGAAACGCTTCCAGGCGGCCGGTTGGGCGGCCTCGCGCATCGACGGGCACGATCCGGATGCGATCCATCAGGCAATCGAAGCGGCGCGCAAATCCGACCGGCCAGTGATGATCGCCTGCAAGACCACGATCGGCTTCGGTGCGCCCAAGAAAGCCGGCACGTCGAAAGCGCATGGCGAGCCGCTCGGCGCCGAGGAACTGGCCGGCGCCAAGCAGGCGCTCGGGCTGGGCGGCGCATTCGAGGTGCCGCCGGACGCCCTCGCCGCATGGCGCGCCGCGGGAGAGCGCAGCCGCGCGATTCACGCCGAGTGGAAGCAGCGTCTTGCCGCCAAGCCCGCCGATGTCCGCGCCGAATTCGTGCGCCGCTTGAGCGGCATACGTCCGCCCGGAATGGGGCCGGCGATTACCGCGCTCAAGCAGAAGCTCGCCCTCGAGCCCCCGACCGTCGCGACCCGCAAGGCAAGCGAGATCGCGCTGGAGGTTCTGACCGAGGCCGTGCCCGAACTCGTCCTCGGCTCCGCCGACCTCACGCCGTCGAACAACACGCGCACCAAGAATCTGACCGACGTGGCGCCCGGAAGCTACGGCGGCCGTTACATCCACTACGGCATCCGCGAGCACGGCATGGCGGCGGCCATGAACGGCATCACGTTGCACGGCGGTTTCATTGCGTGTGGCGCGACCTTCCTGGTGTTCAGCGACTACGCGCGTCCCTCGATGCGGCTCGCCGCACTCATGGGATTGCCGGCGGTCTATGTGATGACCCACGATTCAATCGGGCTGGGCGAGGACGGACCGACTCATCAGCCCGTCGAGCATCTCGCCGCATTGCGCGCCATCCCCAACATGCGCGTGTTCCGCCCGGCCGACGCCATCGAGACCTTGGAGTGCTGGCAGCTCGCGCTCACGCGGACCGACGGCCCGACCGTGCTCGCGCTCACACGCCAGAACCTGCCTCCCGCGCGCCGGGATGCCGGCCCGAACCGCTGCGCCGAAGGCGCCTACGAGCTCGCCGGCCCCCAAGGCGCCGCGCAGGAGACGCTGTTCGCCACCGGTTCGGAGGTCGAGATCGCGCTGGCGGCGAAGGCCCTGCTCGAGCAACGCGGGATAGCGACGCGTGTCGTCTCGGTGCCGTCGGTCGAGCTGTTCCTGGGACGGCCGGCCGACCAGCGCCGCGCCGTCATCGGCAATGCCAAGGTCAAGGTCGCGATCGAGGCGGCGGTGCGCCAGGGCTGGGACGCCATCATCGGCACCGACGGCCTTTTCGTCGGCATGACCGGCTTCGGCGCCAGCGCACCCTACAAAGACCTTTACCGTCATTTCGGCATCACGGCCGAGAAGGTCGCCGAGGCGGTTTTGACCAAAGTCAAGGAAACATGAGCCCGCAACCCCAAGCCCCGTTTGGAATTGCCGGACTTTGCGCTAACCAATAAGACCAACAAGGCAGTGTCGGCGGGGCGGTGCGAGGAGGAGCGTAGAAATGTCAATTCGTGTCGGCATCAACGGATTTGGCCGCATCGGCCGCAATGTGCTGCGCGCCATCATCGAGTCCGGCCGCGATGATATCGAGGTCGTCGGCATCAACGACCTGGCGCCGGTCGAGACGAACGCCCATCTGCTGCGCTTCGACTCCGTGCATGGCCGGTTTCCCGGCGAGGTGAAGGTCGAGGGTGATTCGATCAGCTGCGGCAACGGCAAGATCAAGGTCAGCGCCATCAAGGACCCGGCGCAGCTCCCCTGGAAGGATCTCGGCGTCGACATCGCGCTCGAATGCACCGGTATCTTCACGGCGAAGGACAAGGCTTCGCTGCATCTGACCGCCGGCGCCAAGCGCGTGCTGGTGTCTGCTCCCGCGGACGGCGCCGACCTGACCGTGGTCTATGGGGTCAACCATGACAAGCTCACGCGCGACCACAAGGTCGTCTCGAACGCCTCCTGCACCACCAATTGCCTCGCGCCGGTCGCCAAGGTGCTCAATGACGCGATCGGAATCGACAAAGGCTTCATGACGACGATTCACTCCTACACCAACGACCAGCCCTCGCTCGACCAGGTGCACAAGGATCTCTATCGCGCGCGCGCGGCGGCGCTGTCCATGATCCCAACCTCGACCGGTGCCGCCAAGGCGGTCGGTCTGGTGCTGCCGGAGCTCAACGGCAAGCTTGACGGCGTCGCCATCCGGGTTCCGACGCCGAACGTGTCGGTCGTCGACTTCAAATTCGTCGCCAAGCGCGCCACCACGAAGGACGAGATCAACGGCGCGGTCCGGCGCGCGGCCGAGCAGCAGCTCAAGGGCATCCTCGGTTTCACGGACCAGCCCAATGTGTCGATCGACTTCAACCACGACCCGCGCTCGTCGGTGTTCCACATGGACCAGACCAAGGTCATGGACGGCACGCTGGTGCGGGTCATGTCGTGGTACGACAACGAATGGGGTTTTTCGAACCGCATGGCCGACACGGCCGTCGCGATGGGTAAGCTGATCTGACGCGGTTTTGCCGAGGGGCGAGATGACCGCGTTTCGTACGCTCGATCAGGCCGACGTCAAGGGCAAGCGGGTGCTCGTGCGCGTCGATCTCAACGTGCCGATGACAAACGGCACGGTCAGCGATGCCACCCGCATCGAGGCGTCCGCCCCCACCATCACGGAGATCGCCGACAAGGGCGGGCGCGTGATCCTGCTCTCCCATTTCGGCCGTCCGAAGGGCCGCGATCCGAAGGACTCGCTCCGGGGAATCGCCGCAGCGGTTGCCGGCACCATCGGACGTCCGGTCGCCTTCGCAGATGACTGCGTCGGCGAAACCGCCGAACGGGCGGTCAACGCGTTGAAGCCCGGCGGTATCCTTTGCCTGGAGAACACGCGCTTTTATCCCGGCGAAGAGAAGAACGACCAGGCCTTCGTCGCGCGGCTTGCGAGCCTCGCGGACATCTGGGTCAACGACGCGTTCTCGGTGGCGCACCGCGCCCATGCGTCGACCGAGGGTCTGGGCCATGCGTTGCCGGCCTTCGCGGGGCGTTCCATGCAGGCCGAGCTCGAGGCGCTCGCCAAGGCGCTGGAGCAGCCGCAACGTCCGCTCGCCGCCATCGTCGGCGGCGCGAAGGTATCGACCAAGCTCGATCTGCTCGGCAATCTGCTGGAAAAAGTGGACACACTGATCATCGGCGGCGCGATGGCCAACACCTTCCTGGCGGCGCAGGGCCGGAAGGTCGGCAAATCGCTCTTTGAGCCCGATCTCGTCGCGACCGCGCGCGACATCGTGGAGAAGGCGACGGTCTCCAAGCGCGAGATCGTATTGCCGGTCGACGCCGTGGTGGCAGAAAAATTCGAGGCGCACGCGCCCTCGCGCGTCGTCGACGTGGATCATGTTGACTCGGCCGACATGATCCTCGACATCGGTCCGCGCAGCATCGAGCACGTCGTCTCGGTCCTGGCGCGATCGAAGACGCTGGTGTGGAACGGCCCGTTCGGCGCCTTCGAGAAGGAGCCCTTCGACACCGGCACGGTCGAGGTCGCGGAGGCGGCGGCCGAGCTCACGCGGGCCGGCAAGCTCGTCTCGGTCGGCGGCGGAGGCGACACGGTTGCCGCCCTCAACCAGGCGGGCGTCACTGACCGTTTCACCTATGTGTCGACCGCGGGCGGCGCCTTCCTCGAATGGCTCGAAGGCAAGGCCCTCCCCGGGGTCGAGGTATTGAAGGTAAAATGAACCGAATTGTCCGCCGACCGTTTTACCGGCAGACATCAAGAATCAGGAGTGTGCGATGAACCTCGCCGACTTGAACAAGGTGGCTACGGCCATGGTCGCCCCCGGGCGGGGCATTCTGGCGGCCGACGAATCAACCGGCACCATCAAGAAGCGCTTCGACGCCATCGGGGCCGAATCGACCGCCGACAGCCGGCGCGATTATCGCGAATTGCTGTTTCGGTCCACCGACGCGATGCGCAACCATATCTCGGGCGTCATCCTCTACGACGAGACCATCCGCCAGAATGCGAAGGACGGCACGCCGCTGGTCAAGGTGATCGAGAAAGCCGGCTCGCTGCCCGGCATCAAGGTCGACAAAGGGACAAAGCCCCTGCCCTACTGCCCGGGCGAGGTCGTCACTGAAGGTCTCGATGGCCTGCGCGAGCGGCTTGCCGAATATCACGGGCTGGGCGCGAAATTCGCCAAGTGGCGCGCCGTCATCGATATCGGCGCCGGCATTCCGACCTGGACCTGCGTCAAGGCCAATGCGCACGCGCTCGCCCGCTATGCGGCGCTCTGCCAGGAAGAGCAGATCGTGCCGATCGTCGAGCCCGAGGTGCTGATGGACGGCGCCCACGACATCGACACCTGCTACGCCATCACCGAATGGGTGCTGCGCACCCTCTATAACGAGCTCTACGAGGCGCGCGTGCCCCTGGAAGGCACCGTGCTCAAGCCCAACATGGTCATTTCGGGCAAGAAATCCGCCAAGCGCGCCTCGGTGGAGGAAGTGGCCGAGAAAACCGTGAAAGTGCTCAAGACCTGCGTGCCCGCCTCGGTCCCGGGCATCGCATTCCTGTCCGGCGGTCAGTCGGACGCGGAAGCCACGGCCCACCTCGACGCCATGAACCGCATCGGCGACCTGCCCTGGCGGCTCACCTTCTCGTATGGCCGCGCCCTCCAGGCGGCGCCGCAGAAGACCTGGGCCGGCAAAGCCGAGAACGTGGCCGCCGCCCAGCGCGCCTTCGCTCACCGCGCCCGCATGAACGGACTGGCGGCGCGCGGCGAGTGGAAGGCGGAGCTGGAGAAGGACCAGAAGGCGGCGTA
>DATBBS010000291.1:0-4328 GCA_036270895.1 Xanthobacteraceae bacterium | reverse complement strand
AATCTCTGCCGACGACTCATGCGCATGTGGTTGAGATTGCTTCGCTTCGCTCGCAATGACAGAGTTGCGTTCGACCATCTCGAACATCCGGGATACGAGTCCGGCAAAGGACTCAGGGGGAAATTCCGTGAAATCGGCTCTCCTCACCAACAAGGACTTCTGGGCCGGCGCGCTGCTGGCGGCGATCGGGGTCGCGGCGGTGGTGCTGGCGCGCGACTATCCCTTCGGCACGTCGCTGCGCATGGGGCCGGGTTATTTCCCGACCGTGCTCGGCGCCACGCTGGCGCTGTTCGGCGGCTATTTCCTGGTGCGGTCGCTGCGCGCCTCCGAGACCGTCGACACCAACTGGTCGCTGCGCGCGCTCATCGGCTTGACGGTCTCGCTGATCCTGTTCGGCGTGCTGATCGACCGCGCCGGATTCGTGCCGGCCCTGGTGGTGCTGATCTTCGGGTCGGCGGCGTCCGGCACCGAATTCAGGTTCGGCGAGGTTCTGCTGCTGACCGCGATCCTGACCGCCTTCGCGGTGGTGCTGTTCATCTGGGGGATCGGGCTGCCTTATCCGCTGATCGCGGGTTTCTAGAAACCGAAGGAAGCGCAGTGGACGTCTTCAATCATCTGATCTTCGGCTTCGGCGTCGCCTTCTCGCTGCAGAACCTGCTCTATTGCCTGATCGGCGTGACGGTCGGCACGCTGATCGGCGTGCTGCCGGGCGTCGGCCCGCTCGCCACCATCGCGATGCTGCTGCCGCTCACCTACAACGTCTCGGCGGTCGCCGCGCTCATCATGCTGGCGGGCATCTATTACGGCGCCCAATACGGCGGCTCGACCACCGCGATCCTGGTCAACCTTCCGGGCGAGACCTCCTCGATCGTCACCTGCATCGACGGCTACCAGATGGCGCGGCAGGGCCGCGCGGGCCCTGCGCTCGCGATCGCGGCGATCGGCTCGTTCTTCGCCGGCACGGTCGGCACCTTCCTGGTCGCGCTCGCCGGCCCGCCGCTCGCCGAGGTCGCGCTCGAGTTCGGCGCGCCGGAATATTTCTCGCTGATGCTGATGGGCCTGATCGCCGCCGCGGTGCTGGCCCAGGGCGACATGATGAAATCGCTCGCCATGGTGGCGATGGGGCTGCTGCTCGGCATCGTCGGCTCCGATGTGAACACCGGCGTGCCGCGCTTCAGCTTCGGCGTCGTCGAATTGTCCGACGGCATCGGCTTCATCGTGGTGGCGGTCGGGGTTTTTGCGGTCGGCGAGATCGTGCGCAATCTCGGCGATCCGACCGAGGAGCGCTCGGTCTTCGACACCAAGGTGACGCATCTCTATCCCACCCTGGACGATCTCAAGCGGTCGATCGGCCCGATCCTGCGCGGCACCGGCATCGGGTCCTTCTTCGGCGTGCTGCCTGGCACCGGCCCGGCGATCGCTTCGTTTGCGTCCTACATGGTCGAGAAGAAGCTCGCCGCCGATCCGTCGCGCTTCGGCAACGGCGCCATCGAGGGCGTGGCGGGGCCGGAATCCGCCAACAACGCGGATGCGCAATGCAAGTTCATCCCAATGCTCACCCTCGGGCTGCCGGCGAGCGGCGTGATGGCGCTGATGCTGGGCGCGCTGACCATCCAGGGCATCCAGCCCGGCCCCGAGGTCATGACCCAGCGGCCCGAATTGTTCTGGGGGCTGATCGCCAGCATGTGGATCGGCAACCTGATGCTGGTCGTGCTCAATCTGCCGATGATCGGATTGTGGGTGAAGCTGCTCACGGTGCCGTACCGGCTCTTGTTTCCGGCCATCATGGCGTTCTCGGCGATCGGCGTTTACAGCGTCAATTCGAGCTCCTTCGAGATCTATCTGACGGCGCTGTTCGGGGTGGTCGGCTTCGTCTTCAGCAAGCTCGGCTTTCCGCCCGCCCCCATGCTGCTCGGCTTCGTGCTCGGACCGATGATGGAGGAGCATCTGCGCCGCGCCATGCTGATGTCGAAGGGCGACCCGTCGGTCTTCGTCACCCACCCGATCAGCCTGGTCTTCATCCTCGCGGCGGCCGCGATCCTGGTCGTCATGGTGGTGCCGGCCGTGCGCCAGCGGCGCGCGGCGATCACGGACTGAGGCGAGCAGCGAGCAGGACTCTGCTGCATCGCCGAACCACGCTTTGGACCCGATTTGGTTCTAGAAAGACCGCAATGCGGTCTAGGGTTGGGCCGGGGGAGAAGCGCTCGCGCCGGCATCGATCCGGACGCGGCGCCAGCACAGGGGGTGAATACGCATGAACGGGGACAGACCACGACGAACCTACGATCCGCGCCAGGCTGCGGAAGCGGCCTTCAAGGCCGCCACCACCAAGCCGCTCGAACCCATGCGCGGTCCGGATCCGGTCGCCACTAAGCCCAGCGTGCCCGGCGCCACGGAGGTCGTCTCCTTGCGGATCGATCGGGACGTGCTCGATCACTTCCAGGAAGACGGCCCGGGTTGGCAGGCCAGGATCAACCAAGCGCTGCGGAAAGCCGCCGGTAAGTAGGGCCGTCCGCGTGTTGCGGCGAAATCCGCGGCTCGGCGCAGAAATGCGGCCGTGTATTCGATCTGGACTGCTATAAGGGGGGCGACGCCTGCATCCGGGGTGAGGTCACGCGAGCCGCCACGCCTCCTAATTCGTTCCAGCCGCTGCGAATTTTCGGCGGCCCCATGAGGAGATGAGAGTGACCGATCGATCGAACCAGAAGCAGGCGCGCCCCGGCGGCAAGCCCCCGTCGCCGGAAGCCGAGGCCCAGGCCATCCGTGAGAAGACCGCCCGTCTGCGCGCGCTCCGGCTCGCCCGCGACGCCGAGATCGCGGCGAACGCTCCCCCGCCGCCCCCCAAGCGCGCCGCGCCCAAGAAAAAGTCTGCTAAATCAGGCGAGAAGGGACCGTCCCTGTCGGATTGGTTGAGCGCGCAGCAAACCGAGGGCCGGCGCAACTAGGGCGACGCAACTGAAGACCGGAGCCGTCGAAGCGGCTCCGTCGACGCGCCGATGCGGTCAGGCCGCGATGCCGTGCCGGGTCAGCAGCCGCTCGGCGCTGTCGTTCCACACATCCATCTGCACGATCTTGCCGGCGCGCACCACGAAACGGTCGACATAGCGATTGCCCTCGAAAGGCGTGCCGTCCGGCCATTCGCCGTAGAGCGTGCCGAGATTGTAGACGATGGTCTCGGCGACGCCCGGAACGACGTCGGACCGCTCCATCTTTTTCTTCACCCATTTATAGCGCCCGGCGTTGAACGCCGCCGTCTCGCGCGGATGGCCGTATCGGCGGCCGCCCGTGAAGGTGATTTTCAGGTCGGGCGCGATGTAGAGCGCGGCGGTGGCCGGGTCGGGCACCATCGAGGCCTCGAGAAAGCGCTCGACGATATCTGCGGCCGCCAGGGTCTCGGCGGGAAGCGGGAAGGCGGAAGCCGGCATGGCGGGTCCTCGTCGGATGATGTGCGCGCGCGCGCCAGGGGTTCGCGCGATCCTATGCAGAAATCCTGCCATCCAAAAGCGGGGACAGGACGTGACCGTGGTCGGGATCATCGCGGGGGGCTGATGCCGATCGGCTGGGCAATTGCCGTTTTTTACGGCGGCGCCCCGGCCGGGCGGGCTGATCAGGAGCCGTTTTCAATCCCCGGAGGGTGGCATAGCCTTTGCGTCCCTATGGCAACTTCAACCTGAGGACCTGCCATGACATCCAGGCTCGCTTCCATCAGCTCATTCCTGCGTGAACACGCCCCGCTGCGGCCGAGCCGCCTCGTCGTGGCAGCCGTTGCGGCGGCGTGCCTCGTCCTGCCGGCCCAGGCGCAGGACACCATCAAGCTCGGACTGGTCGCCGCCATGTCGGGGCAATCGGCCAAATCCGGCGAAGCCATCGTTCGCGGGCTTTCGCTCGCGATCGCCGAGATCAATGCCAAGGGCGGCATCCGTGGCCAGAAGCTCGAGCTCGTCGTGCGCGACGACGAGAGCAACCCGGCCAAGGGGGTCGTTGCGGCGCGCGAGCTGGTCCAGCGCGAAAAGGTGGTGGCCTTCTTCGGTGGGCTCGATACGCCCGTCTCGATGGCCATCGTGCCCTTCGCCAACCAGGCCAAGGTGCCGTTCATGGGCGTGTGGGCGGCGGGCACGCCGATCACGCGCAACGGCGCGCCGGACAACTACGTGTTCCGGGTGTCGGCGGTGGACGATCTGGTCGATGTCGCGCTGGTCGACTACGCCATGAAGAAATACGGCGCCAAGAAGCCGGGCATGATGCTGATCAACAATCCCTGGGGCGAGTCGAACGAAAAGGGCCTCAAGGCCGCGCTCGGCGCGAAGGCGCTGCCCTTCGCCGGCGTC